>DATJFA010000589.1:0-4489 GCA_035496015.1 Terriglobales bacterium
GGCTCGAAACTGTGCCTCGGCCGGTTTCACCGCAGGTCTTTGTGCCCCCGGGAATTGTCGCCGCCGGAGAGACTCTGCTCGTCCTGCTGCTCCTGGCGAGCTTCTGCTGGAACAGCCTGCGGCCAGGCTGGAAATCTCTCCACACCGACTTTCCTAATTACTACCTGGCTGCCCGGCTGTATCGCGAAGGCTATCCGCTTGCCCGGCTATATGACTGGACCTGGCTGCAGCACGAAAAGCACCGCTTTGAAATTGACCAGCCGCTGGTCGGCTTCGTTCCTTTAACGCCCTTCTCGCTGCTGCCCATGGCTCCGCTTGCCGAAGTGCCCCCTTTGCAAGCGAAGCACATCTGGCTCGTTCTCAACCTGCTGTTTCTCGCGCTGGAGTGGCGCTTGCTGACTAGGGTGACTACGCTTGGAGGGCGCCGCACGCTCTTGTTGCTGTTGCTGGCAATATTGCCGCTCCGTACCAACTTCCTGTACGGGCAGTACTACGTATTCTTGCTGCTGCTGTGCACGGTGGCTGCGATCCTTTATTTGAAGGGATGGGAGGCGTCTTCAGGCGCCACGCTGGCCTTCGCAGCCGGGCTCAAGGTGTTTCCAGCGTTTTTCGCGTTGTTCTTTTTAAGAAAGAAACGCTGGGGCGCTCTGAAAGGTTTTCTGGCAGGTGGCCTGGCGGTCGGCCTGTTATCGGTTGGGCTGCTGGGTTGGCAGGTGAACCGCGTGTATGTGGCGGAAGTGCTGCCCCGGGCGCTGCGGGGAGAGAGTCATGACCCCTATAGCCTGACGTGGAACTCAGTAACCGGCCTGCTGCACCGGTTGCTGATTGCCGAACCGGACCTGAATCCCCATCCGCTCCTGCATGCGCCGGCGCTGTTCGGGGTCCTGCAGCCTTTGTGGCAGACGTTCGTACTGCTGGTCACCCTCTATTTTGTGGCCGGAGCGCGCCGGGATGAGCGCAGGGAACTGTTCGAATGGGGCGCCTTCACCTGCATGCTCCTGGTCCTTTCCTCGGTCACTGGCACCTACCATCTCTGTGTGCTGATTTTTTCGGCTGTGCTCTGCGCTGACTTTCTGATGCAGAGTGGAAGAAAGTGGCTGGCGCTCGCCCTCGTGGTCCCCTACGTCCTGCTGTCGTACCCGTTTCCCATTTCGGGAACCGAGGAAGGCTGGCATTCGCTTCTGGCGGTACCACGAATGTGGCTGCTGCTGGCTATGTGGGCGGTGATTCTGTTTGCGCTGGCCCGCTGCTTCCCGCAATTTGGCAACAAGCGGCGTGAGCGGCTGCGGTTCGCCTTGGCCTATGCCTTGATCGCGGTGGCGTCTATCGCGTTGACCCTTCGCGGGTTGCGCGGCGAATTTGATAATTACGCTCTGCGCCTGCCGCCTTTGCCCGCTTCTTTTCGCTCGGCTTCGCCCAGTGTTGCCGCGGATGCCATCACCTTCTCGGTGATGGTAGGCGATGGCTACCGCATAGCCCGCCTGCGGGGGACTTCGGCTAGGGTCCTGCCTCTTGCCCCGGACGTCTTCAATCCTGTTCAGGATCCACACCTGCCTCTTACCTGGGTGGATGGCTGGCACGCTGGATCAGACGAGCCGCAGGTGGTTGCCCTGACCCCGGCAGGCCGCCCTATCCCAAACACCGTGATATCCAATGCTCAGGCGCCCTCCGTTTCCGCCAACAGCCAATACATAGCGTTCATTCGGGAACAGAACGGCCGCGGGACACTGTGGATGAAACACGTGGGCGCGGGAAGCGTTCCCGACGGCGGCGAGCAGCAGGAAACCCGGGGCGACTTCGACGTGTGGGAGGCCTCCTTCACGCCAGCTGGAAACATTGTGGTTTCCGGGACGCACCATAGCCCGCCACTCTTGTTTCTTGTGCATCCTGGGAGCGCACCCACCATCAGCGCTCTTCCTCTGCCCGCGCCTGCGCGCTATCCCGCAGTCTCGCCGGACGGTAAGTGGCTTGCGTTCAGCCACTTAGAAGGCGGTGTCTGGCGCCTATGGCTGGCTGACACTCACAACTGGGCCGTGCGTCGGCTGACATCAGGTAATTGCAATTCCATTACTCCGGCTTGGGACCCCGAGTCGCGCCAGCTTACTTTCGCCACCGACTGTGGACGGGGCCTGGGACTCACTGCCCTTTGCCGCATGCCTATATGGCC
Source organism: Terriglobales bacterium (assembly GCA_035496015.1). GTDB lineage: Bacteria > Acidobacteriota > Terriglobia > Terriglobales > Acidobacteriaceae > JAICWP01. The sequence goes on from DATJFA010000589.1 coordinate 2,168, forward strand.
GACCGGACGCTAACCTACGGGGCCGCAAGCACTTCACGCGGATCGGTGACTCTTTGTCAGGCTGCGGCTTCCTACCAGGCCACTTTGCCGGTACGGTTAGCCCAGGCTGGCATGCTGCGCCGCCTTCTTCGCTTCGGCCCCGAACTACAGGTTTTAGAGCAGGATGAAACCGGCGATCTGAAGCTGGTGAAGAGTTCTTCTTTATACAAGCTGTCTAATCAAACCCTATGGACTGCCTGGGGTCTGCTGCCGAGCCGAGGCAGGCCGCAGTTGCCGATGGTAGCTACAACGTGGCTGGCCGGCCGGCTCGCGGCGAAATGGGTCATGCCGGGCGGCATCTTTCATGGTTTGCCCGGACTTGCTTTGCCCAGTTTGCAGTCGGCGAGGGCGAACGGTTCCAGGGCTCTGATCGAGAACGCCACTCTGCACCCGCGTCAGTGGCAGCGCGAGGTTCTTCACGACTGTGCCCAGTTCGGCGTCAGCCCGGCAGCTTGCTCCGCCATTCTGCCGCCACCTCTCATTCGCCGCATGGAACGCGAGTACAAACTCTGCGACACCATCATTGTTCCCTCTAACATCGCCCGCCGCAGCTTCGAGGAATTTGGCCTGGTGCACAAAGCGCAGGTGGTGTGGCCGGGCGTGGACCAGGAATTCTTCTCACCTCCCGCCCAACCTGTGATTTCCCCGGTGTTTCGCGCCTGTTTCGTGGGACGCATCGAACTCTCTAAAGGCATCGCCTATCTGCTGCAAGCGTGGAATCTGCTGGCATTACCAATGGCGGAATTGGTGCTGGCGGGCCCTATCCAGTCGGATATCAAGGCGTTTCTTAAACAATATGCTGGTTCTAATGTCACAGTCACCGGGCCGCTGTCGCCGCGCGAAGTAGTGAATCAGTACCATCGGGCGAACGTCTTCATCCATCCTTCGCCCAATGAAGGTCTCGGGTTGGTGCTGCTCGAGGCCATGGCATGCGGGCTTCCGGTGATTGCCACGGACCGAAGCGGGGCGGAAGATTCCGTGACCCATGGCAGGGACGGCCTGATCATTCCCGCCAGAAGCGTAAACCAATTGGCAGAGGCGATCTGGTGGTGCTTCCGGCATCGGCAGGAGCTGCCGTCCATGGGCAAGGCGGCGCGACAAAAGATTGAGCAGCGCTTTACTCGCGCCCACTACGAGGAAAGACAGATCGAGGTATACCGTTCACTGGCGCATCAGCCGCTAGCGCAAGGAAGCAGGGCGGAGCCGGAGGATTCGCCGCACCAGGTTGGGGCTTGAAAGTCAAACAGCCGAGGATGGCGTTTGTGCCAGCAAACGCCGGGGGAACTGTTCCGCCGGGATCATCCAATTCATGTGGTAGCCACGGGCGGGGAGCCACTCGTCAATCCAGCGCGCCGCCTGGGCATGATGAACTTCACAAATGATCAGCGGCTTATGTACCGAGAGCAGCCGCTCGGCTCCTGCCAGCAACGCGGTTTCGCCGCCTTCCACATCTATCTTCAGCAATTGTGGCGCCGGGTTTCCGCGCGCGATGAACTCATCCAGCGAAATGCTCGGTACAAGAATATGTTCACCTGAAGCCAGCACCGGCTTTAGCCCATCCGCGTCAACTCCGCCCTGGGAGCGGGCCTGGCGGCCACGCCGGTACGGTACCTTCGTCTCCTCAGTTGCGCGCCACACGGCGGCTTCGACCACCTCAGTCTGAACCGCGAGGCTGTTCCTCGCAATATGTTCCCGAATGCGAGCAGCGTTCTCCGGGTCCGGCTCGAAAGCGAAGACTCGGCCCTCGCGGCCAACAACACGAGCCACACCCAAAGCAAAGAAGCCGACGTAGCTGCCTACGTCATAGGCGATCCAGCCCGGTTTTAAGAACTTCGCCAAAAGCGCTTGCACGTCAGGTTCGTGGTCGCCGCGCCACAGGAAGGTTTCTTCGGGCAGGTGCAAGCGCATCCATAGGCCCTCGGCCAGGCCGTGCTCTACCTGGACCCAAACTTTCGACCTGGGCACCAGATTGGCTCGGGTCCAACGCAGCAGGCGCGCACGAAAAAGGTTTGTGCTCATGGCCGGATCCCGCGGGACTGGCAGCATGGCTCGCATCGTCCGCAGGAATCTATAGCCCGCCCGGCGCATGGATAATGCTCCTGCCTTGCCTCAATGGAGCTGTCGGTTCAAGTTGAAGCCCACGAACATCCCGCTGGGAACATCAGCTCCGGGCTGTCCCAGGTAGGAAGCGCGAGTTGAGATGCGCTGCGAGGTTGTGGTTCCCGGACCGGTCGAGAAGCCGAAGGTGAACGCGTGCCGCCAGATTTTTTTCTGAATGCCAAA
>DATJFA010000590.1:0-8680 GCA_035496015.1 Terriglobales bacterium
CTATTACCAGAGCTTTCCCCGGCTGAAGGTCACGGCCAAGGTTTACAACCTGGACATGACTGAGAAGTTCTCGCGGGATGCCGACCTCGATGTCGGCCCGGACAGCAGCACGCGCGTCTTCACGCTGCCTGAAATCCCCGGCCTGACCTCCACCTATTTCGTCAGCCTGGCGCTGCAATCCGGAGAAGAGGTGAAGAGCAAAAACTTCTACTGGCTCTCCAGCGCGCCGGAAACCATTGATTTCGCCCGCGAGCAGGAGGACACAACCGGTCAGTATGACATCTCCACCTGGGCGCCTACTAAGACGTTCGCCGACTACACTGCGCTGAACCATTTGCCACCAGTGGAGTTGGAGCTGTCGGCGCGCTCGCAGGTGAGTGCCGAGACCGGCTCGACCATGGTGACCCTGCATAATCCGGCTCACACACTTGCCTTCGGGATTCGACTCAAGGTAAACCGCGCGGGCAGCAACCGGGTGAGCGCGGAGGCGCCCAGCGATACTGAGATTCTCCCTGTGCTTTGGCAGGACAACTACTTTGAGCTGCTGCCCGGCGAAACCCGGCAAATCACAGCCACCTACTCCGCAAGTGATGCCGGTAAGGCCGTACCAACGGTCGAGGTGGAGGGCTGGAATGTGCGGCGCCAACTGGTCTCAGCCCAGCCTTAAGCCAGCCAATCCGGGCAGTCTTCCTATCCTGGCGATTAGTCCGGCACAGACCCGAAGCCGGATTTCTGGTATCTTGCCTTCCACCATGCCGCCATCGCCGGAGCCCCGGCCCGAAGCCCAGCCCCAGCCGCTCTACTGCCCCAACTGCGCTCGCGAAGTAACGGACCCGCTGACCTGTGGGGATTGCTCGGCTGTGATCTGCCGGGTCTGTGGCACTCCGCTGGAATCACCCGACGAATTGGGGATGGGATGAACGCCTCTGCCTCCGCGGTGCGCATCAGCCACCCCATCCTCAAGGGAATCTTGGCCTCGTCAGTCGCCTCTTTGATTTACTCCTACGGATTTGCCCTCGCCGTCGGAGGTGTGCGCAGCCCGGTCGAAGCTGCCTACACGTTTTTCCCCGCTCTCATGGCCCTTCCACTGATGAGCTGGTTTATTGTGGCCGTGGGCATATTGCTGGGCGCCACCTTGCCCAGGGTGTTGGCTGGCCAGTCTCGGAGCCGTGCCACCCTTCGCGGTGCGATTCTGGGATTCGGTGTGGGCGGCGCCGGAGGCTCGCTGCTGGCTTTCCTGTTCACTACCGGGGCGCGCCGGATTTATGCGTATCTGGCACTCACCATGGCTGCCTATATCAGCATCTGGGTCGCCGGATTCGCCCACTACTACGCTCCCAAGGAGAAATGACGGCCACCTCTTCCAAGACGCAGGTTTCCGCAGGGGCGCAGCCCAGCCTCATTCGCGGCCTTTCCCTGCTCGATTCCGTGCTGCTGTTGCTGGGCGGCATCATCGGTTCTTCTATCTTTCTGACGGCTAAAGATGTGGCTGGTCCTTTGCCGCACCCGCTCTACTTCATCCTGGTGTGGGTGCTGGGCGGAGTGGTCTCGCTCTTTGCCTGCTTCGCCTTTGCCGAGTTGGGCGCCATGTATCCCGATTCCGGCGGCCAGTACGTGTACATGCGCGAAGCCTACGGCGATCTGGTCGCTTTTCTTTACGGCTGGATGATCTTTACCGTGAGTTGCGGCGGCACCATTGCCGCGTTAGGTGTGGCGGCGGCGGTCTATCTCGGCGAAATCATTCCTGCCATTTCCGCCCAGCACGTGGTGTGGAGCGGGTTCGGAATGACCATCAACCGCACCCACTTGGTTGCCTTGGCCTCCATTGCCTTCACCACCTGGATGAACGTAACCGGTCTGCGCCGGGGCGCTGTTCTGCAGAACATCGCTACCTGGCTGAAGTTCCTGGCCATGGCGGCCTTTGTTTTTCTGGGTTTCGCCTTCGGCAAAGGCTCGTGGTCGCACTTCACGCAGACCGGCGTGGCCTCAGGTGCCCCCGCTTCCGGTCTGCTGCTGGGTGGCAGTCTTTCGGGCCTGATGAGCGCCTTCGGTGTGGCCCTGATTGCGGTGTTCTGGGCTTACGACGGCTGGGTGTACATCACCTGGGTGGCAGGCGAAGTTAAGGAGCCACAGCGCAATCTGCCCCGGGCCATGATGCTGGGTGTCGTGTGCGTGGGCGCCATCTACGTGGCCATGAACCTGGTGTACTTGTACGCGTTGCCCATGAGCAAGATCGCCGGCACCGAAACCATAGCTCATGCTGCCGCTGTACACCTGTTCTCGCCCGCCGCAGCGGTTTGGCTTTCCGCCATGATCGCGCTCTCCTGCTTCGGCGCGAATGCGAGCTGCATCCTCTCTGGAGCGCGTGTGTATTTCGCCATGGCGCGCGACGGCGTTTTCTTTCAGAAAATGGCGGAAGTCCACCCCCGCTGGCGCACCCCCGCCGTTAGCCTGATCGGACAAGGATTGTGGGGGGCGATCCTTGTGTTCACCGGCCGCTACGACCAGCTTTACACCTACGTGATGTTCATGATGATTGTTTCCTACCTGGCGGGCGTGGGCGCCTTGTTCGTGCTGCGCCGCAAGCGGCCCGACATGCCGCGTCCCTACCGCTGCAACGGCTATCCCTGGCTGCCCGCGCTATACCTGGTGATTGCCGGTTTATGGGCGGCTAACACATTGCTGCAACGCCCAAAGGAAGCCCTGGCAGGCCTCGCAATCGTGCTGATTGGCATACCCGGCTATCTTTACTGGAAACGCGCCAGCCGCAAAGCCGTTCTTTAACCACGGAGGACACGGTAGAGACGTAACTTGTTACGTCTTGTTCTCACGCCGAGTTGGAGACGTTGCAAGCAACGTCTCTACTGATACGCTACACCGGCACCGCGGTTTTGCGCGGCGGGTTGAAGAAGGGCAACTTGACCACCGTGGCGGTGACGGTGTGTCGCACTGACTCTACTGTAAATTCCATTTTGAGCTTGCTCCCGAGCTGCGAGTGCTCGCGCTTCACGCTGGCCAGCGCAATCATCTTCTTCAGCAGCGGCGACCAGGTGGTGGAAGTGGCCTTGCCTACCTGCTTCCCGCCCTTGTATACCGGCACGTGCACGCGCGACGCCGTGCTGGGCGTCTGCGGCGCCATTCCCAGTAGGTCATAGTAACGCTCGACTTCCGACCACTCCAACTCCAGTCCCACCAACTGCCTGCGCGCGCCCCGTTTCTGCTCTTCAACCAGCGCCGAGCGCCCGATGAAGTTTTCTTTTTCCAGGTGTACCAGCCGCCCCAGCCCGATCTCAGATGGCGAGTACTTTTGCTCCGCAATCAACGCTTTCTTGCTGCTGATGTAGTCCACCTCGATCAGGATCAGCCCGGCCTCGACGCGCGCCACGTCCAGCGCCAGCATGCCGGTGGGATGCACGTCGAACTGCTTGCCGTGCTTAATCAGCGCGTCCCAAACCTTCACCGCATCGTTCCACTGCACCCAGATCTCATAACCCAGGTCGCCGGTGTAGCCGGTGCGGGAGATGTCCACCGGCACGCCTTCGATTTTGCCGTGGGTGACGCGAAAATATTTCAGGTTAGTGATGTCGGCGTCGCTCACTGCCTTCAGCAGCTTGCCCGAAGTCGGCCCCTGCACCGCCAGGGCCGCCGTCTTCTCCGAGATGTCCTCAATCTGCACCTCCATGCCCAGCGCGTTCTGGCGAAACCAGCGCAGGCTGGGGTCGGCCGCAGTCCAGCGGTATTTGTTTTCTTCCAGGCGGGTGATGGTGCCGTCATCAATTACTTTGCCGTCTTCGTCGCACCAGCAGCAGTAGATAACCTGGCCCACGCCCACCTTGTTGATGTCGCGCGCGATCACGCGGTTAACCAGGCGGGTGGCGTCCTTGCCGGTAACCATGTACTTGAACAGCGGGGAGATATCAATCAGCGCGGCGGCGTTGCGGATGGCGTTGTACTCGTGCTCATGGTGGGTTTCGTACACGCTGACGGTGTAATAGCCCGACCACTCTCGGTAGTTCAGGCTATAGCAGAGAGGAAAAGTGCGCTCGTGGAATGCGGTTCCGACCGGCAAGCTGGCTCCTGCAATGCGTGGTATGAAGCCGGATTATAGCCAGCGCAGCGGGGCAGCAGCAAGGAGATGGATTGTATGGGTCACGCAGTGCGGAAGCTCGTATCAGGGCACGCCTTTCAGGCGTGCCACTCGACGCTGAAGAAAATCGGCTTTAGCCGCTGCGGGCAGGCTGAGTCGGCAGCGGCTAAAGCCGGCGTTGGCTGTAGTCCCTCAGGGCATGCCTTCTTACGAGATTTCTCTGCGGCTTGAGTGAAGCCGAGCCCTTTCCGAAGTCGTCCATGTCGGCTGCAAGACAAAACCCCACGCGTCGCTTACAATGTGGCTTCATTCCGCGAAATTCCTATGCCCTCCGGCAACCATAAATACGACGTTATCGTCATTGGCGGCGGCCACAATGGCCTGGTTAACGCCGCTTACCTGGCACGCGCCGGCAAGAAGGTACTGGTCCTGGAGCGCCGCTACGTGCTGGGCGGCGCCGCCGTCACGGAAGAAATCATCCCCGGCTTCAAGTTCTCGGTCTGCTCCTACGTGGTCTCGCTGCTGCGTCCCGAGATCATTCGCGACCTTGACCTGCCCCGCCACGGCTTGGAAATCCTGCCCCTGGACGGCACTTTCACCCCCATGCCCAACGGTGACCACCTATGGCGGGTGAACGACCACGGCAAGACGCGCCGCGAGATCGCCCGCCACTCCATCGTGGACGCCGAAGCCTACGAGGAATTCGGCAAGGCCATGCAGCAGATGTGCCGCTTCGTGAAGCCCATCCTGAGCATGGTCCCGCCTGATCCCTCGACGCTCAACCCCAAGGAACTGATGAAGCTGCTGTTCATCGGACGCCGCTTCCAGCACCTTTCCAGCGACGACAAGTACAACCAGGTGCAGCTCATGACCATGAGCGCGGCCGACTTCCTGGATCAGTGGTTCGAAACCGACGTGCTCAAGGCCACCATGTCGGCCTCCGGCATTATCGGCACATTTTTGGGAGTGCGCTCGCCGGGCACCGCTTATGTGCTGCTGCACCACTACATGGGCGAAATTGACGGCGCTTTCCGCGCCTGGGGCTTTGCCCGCGGCGGCACAGGCGCGATTTCCAATGCCATCGGCGAAGCCGCCAAGGAATTTGGCGCCGAGATTCGCACCCGCGCGCCCATAGCCAAGATTCTGGTGAAAAATGGCCGCGCTGCCGGCGTCGTCCTGCAGAACGGCGACGAACTTTACGCCGATATTGTTTCCTCCAGTGTGGACCCCAACCTCACCTTCCTGAAAATGGTCGAGCCCAACGAGCTCCCCGGCGAATTTCTGGACGAAGTGCGCCGCTATAAGTACCGCGGGTCTTCGGGCAAGGTGAACCTGGCGCTCGACGCGCTGCCTAATTTCACCTGCATGCCCGGCGAGGGCGCGCATCTGCGTGGGGCCATCTCGATTTCGCCGGCGGTGGATTACATGGAGCGCGCCTACGACGATGCCAAGTATGGCAGGTACTCACGCCGCCCATATATAGATATGGTGATTCCCAGCCTGACCGACCCCTCCGTGGCCCCGCCGGGCAAGCACGTGCTCTCCTGCTTTGTGCAATACGCTCCCTACAACATCAAGGAAGGAACGTGGGACGAGAAGCGCGAAGAATTCGGCAACAACGTGATCGATACCGTCTCCGAGTACGCGCCGAATCTGAAAAACATCATAGTCGGCAAGCAGGTGCTTACGCCGCTGGACATCGAGCGTGAATTCGGACTGACGCAGGGCAACATTTTCCAGGGCGAGCTGTCGCTGGAGCAGCTCTTTTTCCTGCGCCCGGTGCCCGGCTGGGCGAAGTACCGCACCCCGATCAAGAATCTGTATATGTGCGGCTCCGCCACGCATCCCGGGGGCGGCATCATGGGAGCGCCAGGTCGGCTGGCAGCGCTGGAAATCCTCAAAGACACGGGAAACGGAGCCCGCTAGCCATGGCCCACGACATCGTCATTCTGGGCGCGGGTCACAACGGTCTGGTTACCGCCTTCTATCTCGCCCGTGCGGGCTTCAAGCCCCTGGTGCTGGAGCGACGTGATCAGCCCGGCGGCGCCGCCGTTACAGAAGAATTCCACCCCGGCTTCAAGTGCTCCACCCTGGCCCACACTGCTGGCCCGCTGCGGCCACAGATTCTTCGCGACATGGAACTGGAGAAGCACGGGCTCAAAATGCTGAACCCCGAGCTGCGGGTGTTCGCCCCTTCGCCCGATGGCCGGCCGCTGTTTCTTTACGGTGATGCCGCCAAGTCGGCCCAGTCCATTGCCAATTTCTCCGCCAAAGATGCCCAAAAGTACGGTGAGTTCCAGCGCTCCCTGGGCAAAATTGCCGGCGTCTTTCAGCGCATGCTGGCCATGGCTCCACCGGACATTGACCATCCTGCGGCAGCGGACCTTTGGGAGATGGTCAAGACCGGCAAAGGGGTGCGCGACCTGGGCAAGAAAGATATGTACCGCCTGCTGCGCTGGGGGCCCATGGCGGTGGCCGATCTGGTGGCCGAATTCTTCGAAACCGAACTGCTGCGCGCCGTCCTCGCCGCACGCGGCATTTTTGGCACCTTCCTCGGCCCCTGGTCGGCGGGCAGCAGCACCGTGCTGCTGTTGCGCGCTGCTGCCGATTCTTCGCCCGCAGGATCCAGCTCACATCCCATCGGTGGCATGGGCGCGGTCACCAAGGCGATGGCCGCCGCGGCAGCCGCTGCGGGCGCGGAGATCCGCACTAAGGCCGACGTCAAGCAGATCCGCGTGAAAGATGGCGCCGCAACCGGGGTCGTGCTGGCCGACGGCGAGGAAATCGCGGCCAAGACCATCATTTCCAACGCCGATCCTAAACGCACTTTGCTCAAGCTGGCGGACCCCGTGCACTTGGCCCCCGATTTCGTGGTCAAACTGCAGCACTACCGCACGCCGGGAACGGTGGCCAAGGTGAACCTCGCGCTCAATGGCCTGCCGCACTTCACCGCTTTGGAGAAGTCGGGCACCAACGGAACGGCGCTGACCGGCCGCATCCACATCGGTCCGGAGATTGATTACCTGGAACGCGCTTTCGACGATTCCAAGTATGGCACCTTCTCCAAGGCGCCTTACCTGGAAGCTACCATTCCCTCCTTGGCCGACCCTTCGCTGGCGCCCGGCGGCAAGCATGTGATGTCCATCTACATGCAGTTCGCGCCATATAAGCTGCGGAACGCGGACTGGAACACTCAGCGCGATGCCCTGGGCAATGCGGTCGTGGACACGCTGGCGAAATACGCCCCCGACCTGCCTGGCTTGGTGGAGACTGGTCAAATTATCACGCCAAAAGATCTGGAAGAAACCTACGGCTTGACTGGCGGCCACATTTTCCACGGTGAGCTGGCGCTGGACCAGATTTTCACCATGCGCCCGCTGCTGGACTGGGCGCGCTATCGCACGCCGATCCGGGGGCTGTACCTTTGCGGCTCGGGAACGCATCCCGGAGACGGTCTGACCGGTGCCTCCGGCGCCAACGCCGCGCGAGAAATTCTGAAGGAGCTGAAAAGATAACCTCAGAGGACACCGAGAGCACTGCGGTGCTTTGGGGTTCTTTGGCTTTTTGGCGTATCCGACCGCCGACTTCAGAAATGGGAAGAAATGGTTTAGTCTCTGTGCCCTCTGTGTCCTCTGTGGTTAAATTCGTAATTTGGTGAAAGGTGAGATTCCTGGATAAGCTGCAACCGCTCGGCCTGCTGGCCATGCGCATCGCGCTGGGTGCGGTGATGATTGTTCACGGCTATCCCAAAGTGACCGGCATTCACAATGTGGAAAAGTTCTTCAGCAGCATTGGCCTGCCCTGGTGGTCGGCCTATCTTTCCGCGGGCGCGGAGTTTTTCGGCGGCATTCTGATTATCATTGGCCTGCTCACGCGGCCCGTAGCTTTTGCCCAGCTGATTGACATGATTGTGGCCATCGCCAAGGTGCACTGGAAACATGGACTGGCCGGCGAAGGCAACTATCAACTGCCGCTGACGTTAGCCGCTCTCGCCCTGGCGCTGATTTTCTTTGGCGCCGGCCCCATCGCCCTGGACGCCATTATTGGCCGGGGCCGCGGCGGAAGCCGAAGAGCGGCCTCTGCCTCAAATACCTGAGCATGCTTCATCCAGCCCTGCAACCCATTTTGGCAGGGCGAGGTCACGTTGTTCGCAGTTAGCGATTATGAAGGTAAGACTCGAATGGCGTCATGCTGAGGGCCTTCAGGCCCGAAGCATCTCGCGTGCAGCGCCGTCCATGTGCCGCCCCCGCATATGGGTAGAGACGTAACTTGTTACGTCTCCCGCAACCGGACGTTGCCAGCAACGCTCTACGCGAGGCGATCCGAAGCGGAGTTACACAATCAATTGCTTATCTCTGTGCCTCTGTGTCTCTGTGGTGAAATCAGAACTCCGCCAGTTCCAGCATCGCCCGCTCGATATCCTCGGACTGCGGCAGAATCTCATCTTCCAGGAGCGGCTGATAAGCCACAAACACATCTTTGGCTGCGATGCGCCGCACGGGAGCGTCCAGGTCTTCGAACAATTCGTCGGCAATGCGGGCGGCAATCTCCGCGCCGTAACCCCAGCTCAGCGTGTCTTCATAAGCCACCAGC
>DATJFA010000591.1:0-7327 GCA_035496015.1 Terriglobales bacterium
GAGGTCAAAGAAAAGCCCCCGATATACACCTACGTGGCCGATTGGAGCATACCGCGCGCGCAGTGGGGGGACATGGCGAAGAATATGACCGCCGACCAGGCAACGCTGCAAAAGGCTTTGTCCAGCGGAACCATTGTGGCTTATGGCGACGACGAGGCCCTGGTTCACCAGGCCGATGGCACTACGCACGACAACTGGTGGTCGGCCATGTCCATGGCTGGAGTGCTCAACGTTCTGGATCAGTTCTATAAAAACGGAGGGGCCACCGCGCCCGTCCTCGCCAGCGCCACCAAACATTTTGACAGCATCTATGTCAGCCGTTATTACAACTGGCATTCCGGATCATGGAAGGGCGTCTACACTCACGGATCAACTTACACGTTAAAGCCGGATGCTCCCAACAACGCGGTGGAGACGATCAGCAAGAGCTTTCTCGTACCTTTTTTTGAGAAACTGCTGGCCGACGGCACGCTGCATGAATATGAAATTGACACTCAGGCGATCCACACGGAATCTCCCAGCATGTTTTACCTTTTTTACATCGCGTCAAGCGCCGAGGCACTGGACAAGGTGAATGCGGCGCTGGACCAGGCCATCAAGTCGAATCCCTTAAGCGGCCCGGCATTCGGTTCCATGGTGGACTTCAGCGGACACCGCGACGATCTGGCGCACACCAACGCCACCTACAAGTAATTAGCCCTTCACTGTTCTCAACCTGCTGGCGTGCGAGCGGCCAGAGGTATGGCGCCGCTTGCGCGCCTACCTGGACCTCCGTCGCTCTACCACCCCATGGGAAAGAGGATGCCCTGGCTTCGGCGCGAGTCGGCGGCGCCGAACCCGTCCACGTTCCGCATGGTAGCGCGCACGTAGGTTCGCAGGTTAGCTTCCTCGGGGCTGCCGAAATTGTCAGGATAGGCGTAAGGAATGGCGATCGACACATCCTGGCTCTGCCCGGGCTTCAGGACTAAGGGACAGGGACGCAACTCTATTTGCTGGCGCGCGAGCCGCACCAGCCCGGTGTAACGCTGATGGGCGGCGGTATCTTGTTCCAGCAGGGTGTAAGCCGGATCGTACTTTATTCCTGGCTGAAACCGGAAACTCACCGTAACGCAGGCTGCGCTGTCCAGAATGAATTCGGAGTGCGCTATATTCTGCACACGATAGCGAAACACCAACTGCCGTTGTGAGCCCTCAGTAGCGAGGTCGAGAAAAGTGGCACGAACAGAAGTGGTATCCATTACGGGCAACGCGCCGCGCTCGGACCACTTGTGCACCTCCACGGCAGCAAGTGTCAGCATAGCCGCGGTGGCCAGTAACAAAACGGGTGTCATCCGCTCAGAAAGCTCCGCCCGCCGTGCGCGCACGAACTGCCGGAAGGCCACAACGGCAACAAAAAGCGCACACGCTCCCAGCACGTAGAATTCGTAAGCCCTCATATCCGGCGCTCAATTCCGAGCGATCATCAAAGAGTGCGGCGTGAAACCCCTGGTTTCAAGGAGAAGAGGGATGCAGGTGTTACCGGCGTCATCTTTGAATGGAACCCGAGTTGCGCGGCAAAGCGGTTTACTGCTCGTCTGAGGGCCCGGCGGAGTGGCCGCGAACGGTGAAACTTACGGGCTTGCCGCTTCGGGGCTGAAAACTTACGCGGGCGGGATTGCGCTGCCACGCCGGTGCCGGACATTCCGAGTCCGGGTTGTCGGAGTTGGCCGCTGCCCCTAAGTCCTGCCGCACGATAGGCTTTTTGCGGCCGAGTTGGGCTACAACCGCGAAAACCTTTTCCCCGTCATCAGAAATCCCGCAATAGGCCACGTAATCGCGATACCAGCTGGCTACTGAGTAGAAAGGGTCGAATTCGGGCAGCTTAGGCTCGGTCACGCGGCCGGTGCTGCGGTCCACCACCAGCCAGCCGCCGCGTTGCCACTTCCAGTGCGGAACCTTGTTGGCATCCTGGGGAAGCTGGTCATTGAGGCGGTAGGCACGGCGCACCACGAAAAGGTGGTCAGTAATGTCGTAGGGCTGGCCGAGGGTGAAGTCTTTCACCTGGCCGTCCACGTACAGGGCGCGCACGTTCATGGGCTGCACTTTGTCATCGGTCGGGCCCACAAACCACTTGACCGGCAACCACTTACCCCAGCTGATCTGGTGCTGCCGGGCAAAACCAGGCGCAGTAGCCAAGAGCAGAATACAGAGGTAGCGTGCTACTCGGCCCATGTGCTCAGCGTATTCCGGGAATGGTACCGAAGCAAGCACCTGGTTGCGCTTCATGGCGTTTGGCAGGCGCACCTGATTGGCCTTACAATGCTCAGTTGGCAGGTCCCAACTGGTTATGAGGTTCTCCCCTCCCCTGGATGCAACCAATCTGCTGCTCTCCTCTTCCCAACGGGAGATGCCTGAATTGCTGCCGCGGCGGGTCACCACCATCCTGGTAGTTGACGACAATCCCGATAACGCCTTGCTAATGAGAGAGTTGCTGACCTCCAGGGGCTATGAGGTGGTAGTCGCCCTGCAGGTAGAACAGGCGGAGCAGAAGATTCGCCAGCACCATCCTGACCTGATCCTGCTGGACGTGGTAATGCCGGGTAAGTCGGGCTATGAGCTGTGCCGTGAACTGAAAGACGACCCAGCTACCCGCCTCATCCCGGTAGTCATGATTACCGGGCTCACCGACCGCGAGGACAAGGTTCGAGGAATTGAGGCTGGGGCCGACGACTTCCTGAATAAGCCGATCTTCCCCGAAGAACTGTTTGCCCGGGTGAAATCGCTGCTGAAGCTGAAGGAGTTCACCGACGAACTGGAAAACGCGGAGGCGGTGCTGTGCACCCTGGGGCTGAGCGTGGAGGCGCGAGACCCCTACACCGAGGGTCATTGCGAGCGCCTGGCCCGCTACGCCGGCGACTTGGGGCGGCGAATGGGGTTAGACGAGGCTTCCATTGTGGCCCTGCGCCGCGGAGGCTACCTTCATGATTTGGGCAAGATCAAGATTCCCGACGAGATTCTGAAGAAAGGTGCCAACCTCTCTCCCGAAGAATGGGAGGTCATGAAAACCCATCCCATCACCGGGGAAAACATCTGCAAGCCGTTGAAGTCGCTGCGCCTGGTGCTGCCGATCATCCGGCACCACCATGAGCACTGGAATGGCACTGGCTACCCCGACGGCCTGATTGGGCGCCAGATCCCCCTCCTTTCCCGTACCCTGCAGGTAGTTGACGTCTACGATGCTCTGCGTACCGCGCGGCCCTACAAACCCGCCCTCAACCACGAAGAGGCCGCCAGGACCATGCGCGAGGAAGCAAAAGCGGGGCTGTGGGATGGCGATCTGGTAGATGAATTCCTGGCCATGCTCACGGCGCAAGCGCAAGTCGCGTAAATTCCGGCAGCACTCCCGGCCTTGCCGACATCTATGCATGCATGGCGAAGCCTGGGTTTCGCGATCGCCACCGGCGCAGTACCATCGAAGTCGGGGTGGGAACTGTTCTGGCGACCAGCATGGCGACCTCTTTGAGCAACCAACCGAAGTACAGCATCGTCATTCCCGCCTACAATGAGGGCCAGCGCATCACCGCCACGCTGGATAAAGTGCTGGACTACATCGGGCAGCAGGGCTGGAACGCGGAAGTGATCGTTGTAGATGACGGCTCGCGCGACGACACAACCGCCATCGTGCGCAGTTACGCGGAGCGGCACCGCGCGGTTCGCCTGCTCCAGAACCCGGGAAATCGAGGCAAAGGCTATAGTGTCCGCCACGGCATGCTGAACGCCCGTGGCGACCTGCTGCTGTTCAGCGACGCCGACCTGTCCTCGCCCATTCAGGAAGCCAACAAGCTTTTCGCCGCCCTGGCTGATGGCGCCGAGGTAGCCATCGGTTCGCGCTGGCTGCGCAGCGAATTGCAGACCGAACGCCAGCCCTTCCACCGCCAGCTTTTCGGAAGAGTATTCAATTTGCATTTGCGGCTGCTGCTGGGGTTGAGCTTCAAGGACACGCAATGCGGCTTCAAGGCATTCACCGCGCGGGCGGCACAGGCTTTATTTCCCAGGCAAAAAATCGAGCGCTGGGGCTTCGATCCCGAATTGCTGTTCCTGGCCCGCAAGCTTGGGCTTCCGGTGCGCGAGATTGCCGTGGAATGGGCGCACGACAACCGCAGCAAGATCAGCTACCTCAAGGATGGCTTGCACATGGGAGTGGAAACCCTCAGGGTGCGCTGGTACTCGCTGACCGGTCAGTATGATCGCGAAGCGCAGGAATGCGTGGTAAACCAGGTCTAAGTGGCGGCTGCCTGTTGGGTTCGGGCAGGCACAACCACCACGCCGCGGCCGCGATCGAAGGACAAAGTCATTCGCCGGGCGCAAGGGCCGCACAGCCAGAAGAACTCTAACCGGCGAGCCGGCTTGCGTTCGTCCTTAATGGTTCCCTGGTTTTGTTCGCCCGTCCCCCGGCCGCTCCCACCCTCCATTTCTATCTGGTACAGCTTCCCCTCACGCAGGTAGAGGAAGGGAGCAGTGCAAGCGGGATTGGCGCATTTCGCAAGCATGCTATCTCCTTTGCGCGACAGCAGCGGTTCGCGCCCACACCACTGCTTGGGTGTCGGCTGACGACAACTGGGATGCCAATAGCGCTCCATTGGTTTGCGCCTAAGCGGGTTAAATTTCAGGGCTGCTGAGCAGGGCGGTGATTCCGGCAATTGAGCTGCTGAGGACAAAACGCAAGGTGCTTCGACTCGCCTCGCCGCTGGCGCGGCTTCGGTTCGCTCAGCATGACAGCGCAAACAGTGGTCTTGCCGCTCGGGATGACGCCCCGCTGCAAAAGGCATCCGCGGGCGAGGGCGCCCGTCCCCACAAAGTTTAGTTTTATGTTCCAGACAGTGGCGCCCGTCCCGACACACTACTCGCCGCAATTGGCCGAGAGCTGGTAGTTAACTGGCGAAAAACCAGCTGCCAACTTCCAGCTACTAACTGCCCGTCTTCACCAGCGGCAATTCCACGAAGCTGGCCTGCCCAGGTGCGTGGTACACACGTTGTGTGGCCTTGCGGTAATCGCCAGCTTTGGCCCAAAAAATGTTGGGGACGAAAGTCTGCGGATTGCGGTCGTAGAGCGGAAACCAGCTCGACTGTATCTGCACCATGATGCGGTGGCCGGGCAGGAATACGTGGTTGGCGGTGGGCAAGGCGAAACGATAGAGCAGAGGCTTATCGGGGGGGATTGCCTTGGGATCTGAGAAGCTCTTGCGGTAGCGGCCGCGGAAGATGTCGGCGGAAATCATCAGCTGGTAGCCGCCCAATTCGGGCTGGTCAGCTACCTGGTCGGGATAGACGTCAATCAGTTTGACCACCCAGTCGGAATCGGTGCCGCTGGTGGAGGCAACCAGGTTGGCGACGGGCTGTCCGCTGATTTTCACTGGTTCGGTGAGCACATCGGAGGCGAAGGCCAGAACGTCCGGCCGGCCGGAAGCCGCGCGCTGGTCATCCACCAGCCATTCGGACCAGGTGAAGCCGTCGCTGTAGCCGACAGGCTGATTGGGGCGGGCACGAAAGGGGACCGGCTTGGCGGGATCGGAAACATACTCTTCGTAAGCGGAGCCGCCTTGCGGCGCGGTGAAGCTAAGCTTCATTCCGGACTCGAGATACAGCGGAGTCGCATTGATCTGGCAGCCGCTGGCACAGCCGGCGGGCCAGGCAGGCAAACGTTCCCAGTTATTGGTTCCGGTTTCATAAGCCATGACCGGCGCGATGTCCGCCTTGGGCGCGCCGTCTGTCAGATACTGATCGAGGAAGGGCCGCAGGATGTGCTGCTGAAAATACAGGCCAGTATCGCTGTGGAACCTGAGAGCGCCGAGTGACGCGGCATCCTCAATTTCCTGGCCGTGGTGCCACGGGCCCATGACCAGATACACCATGTCATTGCTTTTGTCCTTTGGTTTAATGGCCCTGTAGACCGCGGTTGCGCCGTAAATATCCTCCTGGTCCCAGAGGCTGTCCACCAGCATGGTTGGCACTTTCAGCGGCTGTGCGGCAAGGATGCGGTCCATAGCCTGGTCGCGCCACCAGGAATCGTAGCTGGGGTGCTCGAGGATTTTGCGCCAGAAGCCCATTTGCTCCAGGCCATGAAGCCGGCCCATTTCGCCCGCCGAGACCGCTGCCATCCATTCGTCGTAGTCGTCGTGATGGCTGAACCACCACTTGGCGCTGTTGTCGCGCGTGGCTTCCTGCTCGTAGATGTAAGGGAGATTCTGCTGGCGGAAGGCGCCATAGTGGAACCAATCGTCGCCCATCCAGCCGTCCACCATGGGGTTCATGGGCACCGCCACCTTGAGCGCGGGATGCGGGTTCACCAGCGCCATCAGGGGCAGGAAGCCGTCGTAGGAGATGCCGAGAATGCCCACCTTCCCATTACTTTCGGGAACGTCTTTCACCAGCCAGTCAATGGTGTCGTAAGTGTCCGTGGAGTGGTCCACGGGCGTAGGGTTGAGCGGGCCGTGCAGGGGCCGGGTCATGACGTAGTCGCCTTCGGAGCCATACTTACCACGGACATCCTGAACCACACGGATATACCCGCCTCCTACGATCACGGCTACGGAATTGTCATAGCCCTGCAGAATCGGGCCGAGGTGAGAGCTGGCAGCGTGGCTGGTTTGCGCGGTGGCGCTGTAGGGCGTGCGCGTGAGCAGCATGGGCGCATTGTGGGCGCCTTTGGGGATGAGGATGACCGTGTGCAGGCGCACGCCGTCGCGCATGGGAATCATCACATCGCGCTTGACGTAGTCGAAGGTGGAGGTAGCGGGCTGGAGCTGCGCCGGGGTTTCGCTGGGGAAGTTGGGGTATTTGGGCGTCTCCTGGGCGGCGGATGCGGCAATGAGAAAAAGGCAGGCGGCGGCGAGTAGGATTTGGCGCACGATTCTTCCTTTTGTGTGAAGTCGAACGAAGGAGTGTACTTGGGAAAGTGGTGCGTAACAAGCAGCTTCCAGGCTGGGATGACGCCTGGCTGGAAGCCCCCCTTAGGGGCCGGTACGCTTCTGCAGTGCTCGACTTTGTATAATCCTTCCCCTATGGATCTGGGATTGAAAGACCGTGTGGCTATTGTTGCCGCTTCCAGCCACGGCCTGGGACAGGCAACTGCACGCGCCTTTGCGGCTGAGGGCTGCAAAGTTGCGATGTGCTCGCGCAACCTGAAGGCCGTGGAAGCCGCGGCAGAAGAAATTCGCGGCAAGGGCGCCGATGTTTACTACGAAGCGTTCGACGTCACCGATGCCGCCGCCGTGCAGCACTTCGTGGACAATGTGGCCAAACGTTTTGGCCACATTGATATCTGCGTGACCAACGCCGGCGGTCCGCC
>DATJFA010000592.1:0-2925 GCA_035496015.1 Terriglobales bacterium
GTCGAGCTCCTGCTCGAATAAGGCCAGGCCATTTTCCAGCAATGTGCCGTTCTTAAAGTAATGCTGGTCCTTGAAGGTGGCCAGATAGCCGGTCGCGTCCTGGTTGGTAGTGGCGTTCAGCGGATTGAACAGCGAGAGGCCGGCGTGGCTGTATTTGAAGCGATTAAACAGTAAGCTGCCGGTCAGGATGTTGGAGCGGGTGATGTTGGTCTGCAGCTTGAACAGGTTGCTGAAGCGCCAGAGCGGCGCCTGGTCAGCGCCGGCGGGCAAATCACGAATCAGGTTGTAGTCGTATTCGAAGTCCTCGGCCTCGTAGAACCAGACTTTGCCCTTCCTAAGCGGGCCGGAAACCGTGAAGCGGGGTGTCCACTTATCAAGGTTGATGCCGCGAATGAATTTGAATGAGGGCAGGAAGTTGGTGCCGGAGTAACGCAGGTGCTCGTCGCCGATCCCGGTGGTGAGGTTGAGCACGCCGGCGGAGGAGCGACCGAACTCGGCGGAGTAGCGGCTGCTCTGCACGTCAATGGAACGGATGGCGTCGGTGGAAACGCGCAGTTGCAGTGTGCCATTCACCGGGTCGGTAATGTCGAAGCCGTCCATGGTGTCGAGCGTCTCGTAAGTGTGGCCGCCCACCACGTGGGGCTGGCCCGAACTGTCCTGTACGACGCCGGGGATATAGGGCAGGATGTTGCGGTAATCGCGGGTAACGGGATAGGGGATGTTGATGACGTCGAGGCCGGAAAGAGTGCGGGTGTCGGCGATCTTCTCCGGGTCAATGGCCGGCGCGGACTCGACCACGTTGACCTCCTCCTTGACCTCCTGCACGTGGTGCAGTTCGATTTCGATAGCGCCGGTTGCAGCGCCTACTTGCACGGTCTGGGCTGCGGCGTAGAAGCCTTCTTTTTCGGCGCGTAGCTGGTAGGCTCCGGGCGGCAGGCCGGGGAACTGGCAACGGCCGGCGAAGTCGGTTTCCTGTTTGAAAACGGCGGCACTGCCGGCAACTTGCAGGGAAACCAGCACCGAGCGCTGAGCGACGCCGTTTTCGTCGTGCACCATGACCTTGAGTGCCGGGGGAGTCTGGGCCGCGGCGCCAGCCCAGAACATGGCCAGGCAGGTGAAAAGAGCTGACCAGCGAAATGGGAACCGCAGCATTGGCCGCCTGAGCCTTGGGGAACGGGGTTGAGGGCATTGTAAAGGAAAAGGGGAGGTTTCAAGGTTTCATAAGTTTCAAAGTTTCAAGTTTCACACTGCGACGAAAACTGGTGGCACGAGGTGAGCGATGAAGAAGATGGCAATCATGCTGGTGGCAACGGCTATGGCGCTGGAGATGAGCGCGTGGCCGCAGAACGCGCCCGACCCACAGCTGATGCAGGAGATCAACCGCATCCCGGCGATTGATGACCATACCCACATACCCAAGGTGGTGGCGGCGGGAGAGAAAGATGATGATTACGATGCCTTGCCCTGCGCGCCGCTGGAACCCACAGCTGACGCCACCATGGTGCGGCCGGAAAATCCCTTGTTCCTGCAGGCCTGGAAGGACCTGTATGGGTACAAGTTCAGCGATAAGTCGCCAGAGCACGTGCGGGAGCTGCGCGCGGCGCGAGAGAAGGTGCAGCGGGAGCAAGGAAATAACTTTCCCTCGTGGGTGCTCGACAGACTCAACATCCGCTACATGCTGGCCAACCGGATCGCCATGGGTCCGGGGCTGGCGGCACCGCGCTTCCTTTGGGTGCCCTACGACGACGCGTTGCTCGTGCCGCTTAACAATCAGGGGCTGGCCGGCGAAAATCCCGACCGAAAGTTTTTCTTCAGCCGGGAAGAAATGCTTCTGCAGCGCTACGTGAAGGACTCCGGGCTGAGCGCGCTTCCGGCGACTCTGGACGACTACCTGGCGCGGGTGGTGGCGCCCACTTTGGAGCGCCAGAAGAAAGACGGCGCGGTGGCGATCAAGTTTGAAGCGGCGTACTTGCGTAGTCTGAACTTCGGCGAGCCAAACCGGGCGGAAGCGGAGCAGGCTTACGCGCATTACGCGGAGGGCGGCACGCCGCCAAAGAGTGATTACCTGGCGCTGCAGGATGTCCTGTTCCGCGAAATTGCGCGCGCAGCGGGGCGGATGGGATTGGCGGTGCACATCCACACCGGGGCGGGCTGCGGCGGGTATTTCGACATTGCGGGCTCCAACCCCGAATTGCTCGATTCCGTGCTCGACGATCCCACGCTGCGCCAGACAAAGTTTGTGCTGCTGCATGGCGGCTCCGGGCCATATTCCAAACAGACCGCCTTCCTGCTGGGTAAACCCAACGTCTACACCGATTTCTCTGAGCAGGACTGGATGCTTTCGCCGCGGGCGCTGAGCTACGTAATTCGCGACTGGCTGGAGTGGTATCCGGAAAAGGTGATGTTCGGCACGGACCTCTATCCCGGCAATTCTCCGGAATATGACTGGGATTCCATCGGCTACATGATTGCCACTACGGGGCGCCAGGCCCTGGCATTGGCGCTCACGGGCATGATGCAGGACGGAGAAATCAGCCGCGCCCGAGCCGTGCAGCTGGCGCACATGGTGCTGTTCGACAACGCCGCGAGGCTCTACGGGTTAGCCAGAAGAGATACACAGAAGACCGCAACTTCATCGCCGCGGATGAACGCGGATGACGCGGATCATAGAAATCTAATTGGCGTTTATCGGCGTTAATCCGCGGTGAACAGAAGTTGCTCTGTGCCTTTGTGTCTCTGTGGCTAAGCAAACATTTGCACAGGCACGTTTCTGCTTATCCCCACGATAAAAATTTTGAATTTCCGTTTTAGGCGGGAAACGAGGAAAGTAGCTGCCAGGGGAAACTGCACGACAGCCACCGCAGGCGCTGCCAGACTTGAGGGCATACGCAGCGGCTGGAGTTCGCACCGACTCGCAAGACACTA
>DATJFA010000593.1:0-3782 GCA_035496015.1 Terriglobales bacterium
GGAACCGGCCAGTTCGCTTGCGAACCGGCCGGTGAAGTCGAAGCACCCCTGCCAGATTTTGGGTTGCTTTGCCGTTCCAGGGAGTTCTCACACTACTCGGTTAAGCACTAACGGCCCCGCATTTCCTGGAAGTGGCTGAGAGTAGCCCGCCAGTTCACTGGCGGGATCCTTCCGGCAGACGCCGCCCAGGCCGCCGCTCGGCATGGGCACGGCCCGCGCGGCGTGCAGTATCGCGGGCGGAATCTGCCACCGCAGGCAAGTGCGCGGGCACGTGCCCGGCGCTGCGCGCCAGGTCGTAGAGCTTGTCGGCGGTCCGCCGCCGCAGCCGGTTCTTCAGTTCGCCCTTTTTCATAAACCCAAACATAGGATGCAGAGAAGGGCGGTAGTGTCACGCCGGATTGGGGCCGGTGCGCCGGGAGGTTGTTTTTTGGGCGTCCAATCAGGTTTCGTCTGGTGGGCGGCTCTTCCGCTGTTTGCCCGGCAGGCTGGCGGGATTTTCGTGAACCCGCTCGCGGAAACGGGCGCTCATGCCCCCTCCCAGTTCCACCGCCGATTCGCCGTATTTGTCGCGCAAGTGATCTGCAGCGGAGAGCGCCTGCCGCCAGCGGCGCTGTTTATCGCCATCCAGCAGGTCCAGTTGCCCTTCTTCATGATCGAAGGAGGAAGCATGCACACCCAGCAGGCGGATAGGCCGGCCCTGCTTCCAATTGTCGCGGAACAGCTTGCGCGCGGCTGCGAACAATTCCATGTCAAGCTGTGTGGACCGCGGCAGGGTGTGAGCCCGGGTGATCGTGGTGAAGTCTTCGTAGCGCAGCTTCAACTGCACGGTGCGCGCGTGCAAACCGGCTTCGCGCAGGCGCCGCCCCACCATCTCCGCCAGCCGCAGCAGGGTGGATTCCAGCCGCTGCGCGTCAGCCGTGTCGGTGGTGAATGTGTGCTCGTGGCTCATGGATTTGGGGTCTTCATCGGCGCCGATTTCAGCATCGAACCAGGCGCCGGCGTCGAGCCCCTTGGCTTTTCCGGCCAAGGCCAGCCCCCATTTTCCGAATCGCTCTTCCAGGAAAGCCTCGTCGAACCGGGCCAGGTCGCCCACCGTGCTGATCCCCAGCGCGTGCAGACTTTGTTCGGTGACCTTGCCCACGCCCGGGATCTTGCGTATCGCCAGGGGCGAGAGGAACGCGGCTTCATTGCCGGAGAGCACCCAAAGCACGCCGTTGGGCTTGGCCTGGTCGGAACAAACTTTGGCTACCAGGCGCGAAGCTGCGATGCCGATGGAGCAGTTGAGCTGGACTTTGCAGTGAATGGCCTGGTGCAGAGCGTTAGCCGCGCGCAGTGGCGGCCCATGCAAGCGCTCCGTGCCGCTCATGTCCAGGTAGGCTTCATCAATCGAGACCATCTCGATCTGCGGCGAGAAGTTCTGCAGCACTTCGTGCACTTTCTGCGAATATGCGCGATAGCGGTCGGGGTGCCCGTTCACGAAGATGGCATGGGGACAAAGCTTGGCGGCGGTGCGCAGAGGCATGGCGGAGTGCACGCCAAACTTGCGCGCTTCGTAAGAAGCGGCGGAAACTACGCCGCGCTCATCGCGCTGCCCGCCAACCACCACGGCTTTGCCGCGCAGCCCAGGATCAAACAGTTCCTCCACCGACACGAAAAAGGCGTCCATGTCCACGTGGAACACCAGGGGCGCGCGGCTGGCGGGCTCAGGCATGGTGGGTGTGTTACCGCCTCATAGTAACCCAGCGCGCCTGGTCTGTCGGATGGGAACGTATGAGACAACTCCGGGGCGGCAGAGGCAGAAATGCAGAGCTGGAAAAACGAGGCTGAGAATTACTGAATGACCTGCCCGGCAAACGGGGCGTTGCCGCAATTCGCGGCATTGGGCACCGCGGAAGTTAGCCCTGGGTTCAGATCGTAATGAATCACGTTATCATTCACGCCGCAGAAACGGCGAATGCCTGAGGAATTCGGAGCCGAAGGCGCAGACCCGACATAAAAAGTGGTGTTGGCCCCCAGCAGGTTGGGAGTTCCCCCCTGAGCATCAAACAAATAGCCATTCTTAAAGCCGGTGGCCAGGACGGAGTCTATCAGGCATGCGTTGTTGGCGGCTGGAGTGCAGGGAGGCGAGCCCGCCAGGTCCGACAAAGCCACCGCATATCCGATATTGGGGTAAGTGGTGTTGTAAGCCGACTCGGCCGTCATGATGGTGCGCACGGAGGAAACCGCGGACGACTCGTTGGCTGCAATGCGAGCCCGGATGAAACTCGGAATTGAGATGGCGGCGATAATCAGAATGATCGCCACCACCAGTAGCAGCTCAATCAGCGAAAATCCGTGCTCTTTGGCCATTTGCTGCAGCGCCATCCCGCGCTGTGGTACGGCACACGATATTCGCGAAGGAATATGCATCCCAGGGGCCATTCCACGCCGCCGAATGCAAGCTATTCAATTCAAACACAATAGGTAATCTCGCCCGAGGCCTGGCGAACAGCTGATGAGCCCTTTGGCGAAGGTAAGTGACAGTATTTGTCAGTGCATATAGCAGTTTTGGAGAGGAGTGGCCGAGTCTTTCAGGCGGATGACCGCTCCTTTCGTAACCCTTTGCCGCCATTGGCTTACGGGATGTCAGGGGATAGAAAGTGTACTGTGAATGATATAGTTATCACAGCGGCGTGTGATATGAGGTGCGCATGGGTTCGCCCTACGGTCTGCCCATCATCGAGAATTGCCTGATCTGCAACCTGCGCTCGGAGCGTTTCTTCTGCGACCTGCCCAAGACCGCCCTGGCTGCGTTTGAGAAGATCAAGTATTCCTCGGCCGTGCCTCCGGGGGCGGTGTTGTTTGTGGAAGGACAGGCGCCGCGGGGCATGTACGTGGTGTGCCGCGGCCGGGTCAAGCTTTCCACCACCTCCCGCGACGGCAAGACGCTGATTCTACGTATCGCTGAACCCGGCGAAGTATTGGGCTTGCACGCCACCGTTTCCGGCAAGCCGTATGAGTTGACGGCCGAGGCGCTGCAGGCTTCACAACTGAATTTCGTCAAGCGCGACGACTTTCTTCATTTCCTGGAGCAGCATGGCGATGCCTGCCTCCGCGCCGCGCAACACCTGAGCCAGAACTGCCAGTCGGCCTACGAGATGATCCGCTCGCTGGGCCTCTCGCACTCCGTGACGGAGAAAATGGCGCGCCTGCTGCTGGAGTGGTCAGAGCAGGGCGAGAACACCAAAGACGGAGTGCGCATCAAGATCGCTCTTACCCATGAAGAAATCGCCCAGCTAGTGGGCACCTCGCGCGAAACCGTCACCCGGGTACTGAGCGACTTCCGCAAGCAGCAGATCGCGCAACTGCGCGGCTCCACCCTGCTGATTCGCAACAAGCCTGCGCTGGAGAAGCTGGTGGGGGCGTAGGAATCGTCCGCAGGCTGGCTAATTCCTAGATCGTAAACGGTTTCCGACCGACCTCCGAAGACACACAAAAGATACACGGAAAATACATCAGAAACGCAAAAAGGAGCCCGGACTCGCGTCCAGGCTCCCCCGTGGCTGGTACCCTCCCCCAAGGTACTTCGCCAAACTCAAGGGCATAGTAGCGGCCCGGGTGAGGAGCGGCAAGTCACGGAGGTAATAGCAGGCCATTACGAAATGGTCGCGTAGCTACTTCTAGCCGGCTTCCGCCTCGGCCAGCCAGCCGCGCCGCACATTCTCCATGGGAATGCTGGAAAGATATGGCTTGATGTCAAGAATAGGTGTGCCGTCCAGCATATCCACGCCGCGAACGTGCAG
>DATJFA010000594.1:0-2072 GCA_035496015.1 Terriglobales bacterium
CAGCGCCATGCGCACATAGAGGCCATTAGTGGCCTGGCGGAAATAGAGAGCGCGGGGGTCACTGTCCACCGTTTTATCCAATTCCACCGTGCGCGGCAGGGGGTGAAGGATCATGGCGCTGGGCTTCATCCGGGGCAGCACTGTGGAGTTAATCGCATAACGCCGCAACAATTCGCTATTGCCTACGCGCTCGGGGCGGATGCGGGTCTGGTAAACCACGTCCACCTCGCCAATCACCCGCTCCAGCTCCGCTTCCAGATCGTAGCGAACGCCGTGCTCGTCCAGGTACTCCAGGATGTCGGGCCTCATCTGCAGTTCGGGCGGACTGACAAAGAATAATTTGATGCGCTCGAACTTAGCCAGCAAGTAGGCGAGCGAGCGCGCGGTGCGCCCCTTGTCGAGTTCGCCTATGATGGCCACACTCAGCCCGTCCAGAGGCCGCTCGTGGTAAATAGTGTAAAGGTCAAGCAGGGCCTGGGTAGGATGCTGGCCCCCCTCGCCATCGCCGGCGTTGATAACGGGCACAGGCGAAAGCTCAGCCGCGCGCGCGGCGCCGCCGGCCTGGTGGTGGCGAATGACGATAACGTCGGCATAGCTGCCGATGATGCGAATGGAATCTTCCACCTGCTCGCCCTCAATGGCCGAGGAGAAAGAACCGGCGCGCTCGGTGGAGAGCACACGCCCGCCCAGACGGTGCATGGCCGCTTCGAAGGAGAAACGGGTGCGGGTGGAAGGCTCATAAAAAAGCGTAGCCAGGATTTTGTTCTGGTAGTCCAGGGTGCCACCACGGGCGACGACCCGCTCCATGCCGCGGGAGCGGTTGAACAGCTCCATCAGCAGAGGCACGGTGAACTGCTGTGATTCGATCACATGCCGCAGCTGGGAGAAATCACTTTGCCGTTTCAGCTCGGTAACGTTTTCCGGCTGGCGAGCGGCGGCAAAACTTCCGTGTCGCATGATTTCACCTCCCTTTCAGCGGCAATGCACCATATTCGAGATCCACGGCAGCGGCTACGAGTTCGCTGTCCGGCACGATATGCGTTCCCGTGCGGCCAGCAATCGCCTCGTACAAGTGCTGGTACGAGGTGATGATGACTTCGTGCCCCCCATTGCGAAGGAAGCGGAGCGCCGATTCGACCTTGGGACCCATATTGCCCGGCGGAAAGTGGCCGGCACGCAGATAGGCTTCCATCTCTGAGACCGCTACCTGCCTAAGCGGCTGTTGAGCGGGGGTCTTGTAGTCGCGGTAGACAAAGTCAGCATCTGTGGAAATAGCGAAAATATCCACACCCAGGCGAGAGGCCAGCAGGGCCGAGGCGCGGTCCTTGTCAATCACCGCTTCCACGCCTTGCAGCGTGCCGTTGCAGCGCACCACAGGGATGCCGCCACCACCCACCGCGACCACCAGCACACCGTCGTTGACCAGATCGCGGATAACTTCCAGCTCGACAATATCAATGGGCTCGGGCGAAGGAACCACACGGCGGTAGCCACGGGCGGCATCCTCCACGATTTCCCAACCGAAGGCGCGCTTGCGCTGCTCGGCGTCGGCACGCGAATAAAAGGGCCCAATGGGCTTGGTGGGATGCTGCATGGCAGGATCATCGCGAGATACCACGGTCTGGGTAATCAGGCTGACCAGAGGAACGTGCAGGCCGGCAGCTTCCAGTTCATCGTGCAGCGACTGGCAAAGCAGGTAGCCGATTTCGCCCTGGGTGGCAGCGCCGCAGACGTCGAGGGGAAGGCCGGGAACCTGGTCGGCGGCGCGCTCGGAGCGCAGCAGGTCCGCGCCCACCTGGGGCCCGTTTCCGTGAGTAATCACCAGGCGGTAGCCGTCGCGAATCAGGCCGATGATGGCGGCAGCGGTGCGCCGGGCGTTAGCCAATTGCTCGGCAACAGTTCCCTTTTCCCCTGCGCGGATCAGGGAGTTACCGCCGACGGCGATGAGCATCGTTTTCGGCATTTTCGACTTTAGGGGTCAGGGCTCAGGAATCAGAAGCCAGCGTTCCTGGCGCCACGTGCTTGCTGACTCCTGACTACTGACTCCTGACTACTTTCCTTCACACGTGCAC
>DATJFA010000595.1:0-22187 GCA_035496015.1 Terriglobales bacterium
CTGTCGCGGGCCCTGGCGCAGCGCTGTGGCGGAATCGTTCTCGACAAGGATTCTCTTCGTGCCGCGCTTTTTCCCCCGGAACACATCGAATACTCCCGCGAGCAGGACGATTTCTGCCAGCAGCTTATGCTGGCCACCGCCAAATACCTGTTGTCCCGCAGTCCCAGGCTGCGCATCTTTCTGGATGGGCGTCCCTTCTCCCACCGCTACCAGCGCGAGCAGGTTGAGGCTGCAGCCACGCGGTTGCGCACGCCTCTGGCTATCATCGAATGTGTTTGCAGTGACTCCACCGCCCTTACCCGCCTGCAACCCGACGAACAAACCGGCACTCACCCCGCTGCCAACCGCAACCCCAACCTCTATGCACAACTCAAGAACGAATTTGAGCCTTTAACCGAGCCCAGGCTCACCCTTGACACGGATCAGCCCCTAGCTGAGTGTGTGCGACAGGCAGAAGCGTACCTTCAACGCATTTCACAGGATTCATTCAGCGGCCAAAACTAGCGCCTTGATCCCGTACCCCGGTCGTGGCAGTTGGTGCAAAGCTGGGGAGTGGTCTCGACCAGAAGAGCTTCCTTCTCCCGGTAGCGGTGAGCGGAGTGGCAGCTCAGGCAGGTGGCGGTGCGGTGGCTGTGCAGTTGGTCCGACTCGCCTTCATGGCAGGCGCTGCAGCGCCGGCGAATAGCGGGCCCTGAGGCATCGCGAAAGCTGAACAGCAGGCTTTTGTCGCCGCCGCTGTTCACGTGATTGCCGCCCGGCCCGTGGCAACCCTCGCAACCGCGCCGCGACGGCTCGGTCGCCTGCGCCAGCTTGCCGTGCGCTGAATCGGCGATCTTGGCCGCCACATCCTCGTGGCAGGCGAGGCAAGCCTCGCTGCCCACGTACTGCGGAGCTTGCGTCTGCGCCGCCAGCAGAGGGAGCAAAAACAACACGGCGCAAATTAGAAGAAGGAAAACGAGGCTCGGCTTCGCGTCACCCATGCGTTGCCTATGGCGCCGGCCTGCGCAGCCCAGGACCGGTTCGAACCAGTCGCTGGGCGCGCGGCGACACCGCGGCTAGACCGCCGTTTTGACCGGCCCGTGCTGGCGCGTTCGTACCAGCCCGATGGCGCGCACGCGGTCGTAGGCGGTATGCAGATCCTGGCTCAGCAGGTGAACCACCTGCAGGCACGCATCGCGATGCATCCGCAGGAAGTGCAGCATATCTTTGCGGCGGACAAACGCTACTTGCGAGTTGTCCAGCATCTCCGCGGTGACCTCGTACGGCGTCCCGGAAACAGCCGCGCTCAGCCCCAGCATCTCGCCCGGCCCGGCGATGCGCAGCGTCAACCGCCTGCCATTGCCGGAACACACCGTTAGCTTGGCCCGACCGTCGCACAGCATGAACACGCCACGGGCAGGCCGCCCTTCCTGGAACAGGGTGGTGCCGCGCGGATACAAGGCGATCGTCTTAATGGCGTCGAACGCTTCCAGCGCATCGGCGGGCAGGTCGCAGAAAACCCGGTCCGGCCGCAGGGAGCAATCGAAGCAGCTCAGTTGGATGGCGCTCTCCATAGGCTTGTGATAGCTCTTGGGAGGGAACAGGAGCAGTGATTAGAGTCACCCTTCGCCGTGACCCTTCGCACACCCTGTGGGGCTTAGGCGCCCGCCATCAGCTTCAAAGCAGCCTTGTTGCGGATGAGCAGGGTGGAACCTTTGGACTGGATGATCTGCCGCTTCTTCAATTCCGCGAACAGCCTGGTCACCGTCTCCCGCGAGGTGCCGATCATCTGCGCGATTTCTTCGTGCGTGAGCGCCAGCTTCAGCCGCGGTTCCAGCTTCGCGGCTTCGCCGTTGCGGCCGCTCCATTCCAGCAGCAGCTTGGCCAGTTTCTCGGCCGCGGAATGGGAAAGCCCGAGCGAGCGCACTTCATGGCAGGCATTGTTGTATTTTTCGCTCAGCTGTTCCGCCACCCGGAAGCAGGCGTCCCCGTGCTCCTTCAGAAAGCGGAGAAAATCTTCGCGCTTTACGAAGTTGACCTGGCAGGGGTCAATGGTTTCCGCCGTCAGCTCATAAGGCTTGCCTGACACCGTGGCGCTCAGCCCCAGCACTTCGCCGGGTTCTGCAATTTTGAGGATCAGAGTCTTGCCGTCGGTGGAGCAGATGGACATCTTCACCCGGCCCTTGCACAGCACGAAAATGCCGCGCGGGCTCTGCCCCTCGACAAACAGGACTGCGCCTTTGGGGTAAGCGGTGGCATATTTGATGTTCTCGAAAGCCTGCAGAGCGGAATTGGGCAGGTCACAGAAGATGCGCTCCTCGCGCAACTTGCAGGTCAAACAGCTTTCCACGATTTCCAACCCGTATGGTGAGAGCACCTCACACCCCCCTGTGACCAGCTGTCCCGCGGTCGGGTTTCCTAAAAGCCCCCTTTGCTGATCAGCGTGCTTTGTTGCCCATACGCGTCGTACCCCGGAACCACGCTGATTTAGCGGCCCTGGCCCAGACTGGCACAAAATTAGTGTCGCCCCCCGCATTACGTCTGGCTGTGATGCCCCCCACACCCTGCTGTGATAAGCATCACACCCGGCTTCCACCCTGCCCGACCCCTTCCGTTGGCCGCACCCCGGGCGGTGACCGCCGTCACTTACCCCCCGCCCGGGGGGAATCCGGTTGGGGACTACCTTCCGCCTCCGCCGCGCCCTAGCATGAAATGGGCCCGGGAGGGTATTCCGCCGGGAGGGCGAGTTATGTTTCGCCGCGCGTTCAGCACGGTTTTCGGCCTCTGCATTCCCTGCCGGCATCGCCGGCACAACGTGGTCGGGCGCAAGCTCACAGCCGGAGTGCAGGAGATTTATCTGGTGTGCGCCCGCTGCGGCAAGCGGGTCAGCCCGGGCGTGCAGTTCGGTCCCGGCAGCTTCAGGCTGGCGCAGCATTCGTCATCGGCCCCTGAACTGGCAACCGTGAATTGGCTCCTGGAGTAGGCGGGTTCGTGCTGTCGCTGAAAGTTCTTTATCGCAAAACTCATGCGCGACGTCTATCAGGTCCTGTACCGCAAAGAACGGCAACTGGAGCAGCTTCGCAGAGAAGTAGAAATGCTGAAGGTGGTCATCCCCTTGCTCGTGGATGCGGCCGATGTTCCCGCCATGCCAGTGGCGGGCGTAACTGTAATTCCCTTTGAGCGGGCGGTTCGTGCCGCGTCACAACGCTTCCCGTCGCCCCTCACCGACTGACTAATATTCCTACTCCGAACGTGCCTTCGCGGTGGTAACCTCTGCGTTGTCAGCCGCCCTGCAGATAACATACGTGGGCACAGGCGCCTCGCCTGTGCGGGCGGGCAAAGCCGCCTCCGGTAAATTTTCCTGTTACGTGAGCATTCCGGCTTAGCCTAGCGGGGTTTTCCAGCCGCGCGGCGAGCGCCATTGTTATCGGCCTCGGCCTCGCTCTCTTCGGTCAGCAGGGGAGCGGCCACGCGCAGCGCTTCTACTTCCATCTGTACCTGGCGCAGCTGGGCTTCCTTTTCTCTCAAAACCTCGTACACATTTTTCATGATTGCTGGTCCTCGCGGGAAATTCGGAGTGGTGGATGAATGAAGGCATCTTAACTGCCTTGCAGCAGCAAGTAAAGACTCTTCCTCGCAGCATGCTCTCCCGCGCGCATGGTTTCCTGATTTAGAGGATAATAGCCGGCGGTGAACGCGATGCTTAGAACGCCCTTCGCCCTGTTCGCCGCATCTCTCGCGCTGGCATCGGCAGCTATTGGCGCCGGTGTGACCATGGCCCTCGCCAGCCCCGCCCACAACCCCAGGAGGCATAGCATGAGCTTTGTCCTGGAAACCAAGGCGTTCCCCAAAAGTGGCGAAATTCCTGCCCGCTACACTTGCAGCGGCGACGACGTCTCTCCAGCTCTTTCCTGGAGCGGCGCCCCCCAGAACACCAAGAGCTTTGCTCTCATCGTGGACGACCCTGACGCCCCGTCCGGCACCTTTACACACTGGCTGGTCTACGAATTGCCTGCCGCCACTCACCAGCTGCCGGAAAGTGTTTCCAAAACCGACGACTTAAGCGGCGGTGGTCGCCAGGGCCGCAATGATTTTCGCCGTGTCGGTTATGGCGGCCCCTGCCCGCCGCCCGGCAAAGCGCATCGCTATTTCTTCAAACTCTACGCCCTGAATGCCGCGCTCAACCTGCCTGCGGGCGCATCCCGGCAGGACCTGGAAGCGGCTATGCGCGGCCACGTGATCGCGCAAGCCGAACTCATGGGCAAGTTCGCCCGTTGAAAATAAAGCACCGGATGACATGAGGAGACGGCGGCGGGAAGACACCCGCGCGACAGCCGGCAGCAGACCGGGGCTACGATGCGGGCAAGGGGGAAGAAAAACTCAGCCGGTCCGGAGGACGGGTCTTCCGGACCGGCGCAGGGTGAGTAATGGGGAAATGCTTGCCGGACGCCCCAAGCATGACCGGCAACAGCAGGTTCCCCGTATCGATGTCCGGGCTCAGCGGCGCCCCCAAGACGGCGCGCGAGCGCGGGCCACCCCCGTCCCATGTGGAGAACTCGCGAAGTCAATTGCCTCCCGGCAACGAGCACCGGCCAGCCCGCAAGGGGCTAAGCAGATGTCAACTCAACGCGAACACAGGGACGCAGGATGGCAGGGTTAACACAGAAGTGCGCAGAGCAGAGCCAGCAAAGAGCGGGAACGCAAAGGGTGTTGCGGTTCAAAATCGGCGGTAATGGCTGGGTGAGCCTGCCGGGTGCGAGGCACAGCATTGGATACGCTGACGGCAGTACGCAGTCCGGTGAGCGCAGAGCGGCAGCCCAGAACCACGACCGAGGTGGCCTGATTGACGGGTGTATCCGCCTCATTGAAGGCGGTCTGCGGCAGGTCCATGCGCGGCACGGCCAAAGCCAGCGCCAGCAGAACCAATTCCCCTAGCAGTATTGCCCAGCGAAGCAGCCGCATTTCAGGCCTCAAACCCAGTCCGAATGCACATTAGCCCGTTGGCTGGCGGCTGTCAACCCGAGCCTCGCGGTAAAAACGGGGCTGGCTGGACCATTACGGCGATCTAAGGGCGCCGCGAGCGGGTTACCCGGCGGCGGGTTTCGAATTCACAAAATTGTGATTGCACGGTTACCAATCGTCCCCCCAGTGGCGTATAGTGCCGCTAACTCACCCGGGCGTGGTTCAACCCTGAAAGCACCATTTTCCGCGGACAAGCTGGGCATGGGAGGTACTCGAAATGGAGAGAAAGTACAAGCAGCGCGGCTACATGGACCGCGGCGGCACGGAAGATAAGAAGGAGAGCCGGGAGCAGGAACGCCCGCGCCATGTGCTGGGAGGACCGCGCACGGTTCTGATGCCGGGCACGCGTGAAGTATCGCGCTGCGCTCAGTGCGGGGCGCTGATGCAAAACCTGGCTGAGCCCGCGGTCCAGTGCGGCAAATGCGGCGCCGCGCTGCATTCCTGCAAGCAGTGCACGTACTTCGATCCGGGCAGCCGCTTTGAATGCCGCCAGCCGATCCCGGAACGCATTGCCCGCAAAGATGCCGCCAATAATTGCACCTTCTTTGCCATAAAAGTGACGGTGGAGAAGGAGACCACCAGCGGTGGCGCCCGGGCCGACGATGCGCGCCGCGCCTTCGAGAACCTGTTCAAGAAGTAAGCTGCACAGTTCTTGCGAATGGAGTCTTCCAGCATTCTGGCACGTTCTCGGGCGCAGCAACCATCATTCCGTTCACCTTTCTTCCAGAGCTCTGCGAACTGTTTCCCGCAACATCTATCCTCTCACTATCGCGCATGCGTTCGTGGAATTGGCGCTGGCCGCGGCTATACCCGACCTGCTTCACCACCAGATGAAAGTGGGGATGGCCTACCTCCACTGGCAATAGCGCCGGTCTGTTCAGCGCGAAATTCGGGATAGATGCCGGCGGTAGCGGTCTACGCTGACCAGTCCGGCCACCCAGAAGGCGGCAGCGGCATAGCCCGCTATGACGTCACTGGGCCAGTGCACGCCCAGGTAGACGCGGGAGAAGCCGATGGCCCCCACCAGCAAGGCCGCGAAAACCCAGATCAGAATGCGAGCTGGAAAGTTGCGAATGCGCGCCGTCAGCAAGCCGGCGAGCACCATGTAAAAGCAGAAGGAACCCAGGGCGTGTCCGCTGGGAAAGCTGTAGCTGCCCGGATCGGGGATGAAGAAGGCCACCGGGCGCGCGCGGTGAAACAGATCCTTCAGGGTGACATCCAGGCCGACAGCGCCGACCATGGCGGTGGCCAGCCAAATGGCGGCGTAGCGCCAGCGAACGTAGAGGAAGATGCCGATGAGGACCACGAACAGGGCGCTCAGGAACACGGGAGAGCCGACATCGCTGAGCGCCTCCATGGCCCAGGTCAGGTTGGGATTGGCATAACCATGGACGATAACGCGAATGTGCAGGTCAAAGTTCGTGAACTCGCCCTCAAATACCTCGCGCGCCAGCCAGGAGAAGAACAGAAGGGCGAGAACAGAGACAGCAAGGCTGCCCAGCAGCAAAGCCCCCAGAGCGGGGCGTGCTTGCTGGAGGGGGGATTCGGGCCTGGTGGAATCGTGAGGCAAGACGCAGGGAAGTATAGCGGTCGGCAGGTGCAGGCGTAAGCAGCCAGGTGGCGTAGCACCGACGTGACCGAAGGTCTCTTCCGCGGAGCAGCCTCGTTCTGTGGCCTGTGCAGCCCCAGCGATTCGACCCGCCCAGGCATTACACTGGTACCGGTGGACATCATCTACGGCATCAACGCGGTAAGCGAGGCGCTGAAATCGCGGGGCCGCGGCTTTGAATACGTGGGGGTGGCCCGGGAACGGCACGACCACCGCATGCAGCGCATCATTGACGAGTGCCGCCGGGTGGGAGTAGCGGTGCGTTTCGTTACCCGCCAGGACATTGACCGGCTCGCTGGGACAGCTTCCCACCAGGGCGTCGTGGCGGTGACTTCGGCCAAGACTTACGCCGAAGTGGAGGAAATTCTGGGGCGGCGGCGCGGCGAGCATGCGCTGGTGGTGGTTCTGGATGGCGTGGAAGACCCGCACAATTTGGGAGCAATCATCCGCACCGCTGACGGCGCCGGCGCTGACGGAGTGCTCATTCCAGAACGGCGGGCAGCGGGCGTGACCGCGACCGTGGCCAAAGCTTCGGCGGGGGCAGTGGAGCACGTACCCATCGCCAAGATCACTAATGTGGCGCGCACCCTGGAAGAACTGAAAAATCGGAACGTCTGGACGGTGGGCCTGGATGAGCGCGGTTCGCAAGCGTACGACGCGCTCGACTACAACATGGATTGCGCGCTGGTGCTGGGCGCGGAGGGCAAAGGCCTGCACGAGCTGGTGCGCAAGAAGTGCGATTTTCTGGTATCCATTCCCATGCTGGGGCAAGTGCCGTCGCTGAATGTTTCTGTGGCCGCGGCCGTGGTCCTGTACGAGATTGCGCGGCAGCGCCGGCGCAGCGCTGCGCAGCCAGTCGCGGCCCACGCTGGCCGCGAGGGCACGGGCCGGCCACGCTCCTCCCAACCTGAATGAATCGGTTTCTCCTTCTCGCCTTTTTCGTGCTCGTATCTACTTCCGCGTGCTTTGCGGCGCTGGATCGCGGCGCCTTCACCTTCATCAACTATGACCTGGAATTGCGGGTGGATCCTTCTGGGCAGGCGCTGGCCGCACGGGGCAAGATCATTCTGCGCAATGATTCCGGCGAGCCCCAAAAGATCGCCGCGATGCAGATTTCGTCCACTTTGAGCTGGCGGCTGATGCAGGTGGCCGGCAAGCCCGTGCAGTTTGAGACCCAGCCTTACACCACGGATATTGACCACACGGGCAGTGTTGCGGAGGCGATTATCACCCTCCCGGCCGCTGTGCCGCCCCGGGGGACGGTCGAGATCGAAATGGGGTACTCGGGCACGATCTCCGCGGACGCAACCCGGTTGACCCGCATTGGCACGCCTGCCACGGTGGCGCTGGGCAGCGATTGGGACCAGATCAGTGCGTCATTCACGGCAGTGCGCGGCATTGGCTTTGTGGCCTGGTATCCGGTGGAGATTGAGGCAGCGAGCCTTTCCAGCGGCAATGCGCTGTTTCAGGCGTTGGGCGACTGGAAGGCGCGCGAGGCGCAGTCCAGTCTCAAGGTAAATTTCTGCTGGATCAACGACGAATCGCCCCTCACCGTGGTAGCCAACGGGCAGCTGTTGGGGATTGGGCGCGCAAGTCCGAGAGAAGAAGGCCAGGGCATCACCGGCTGCACGCCCTACCACTTCGCGCCGCTGGGCTTGACCGTGCCCACGTTTGCCATCGGCAATTTTGTAGCCCTGCAGCAGCCGCTCACTACGGTGTATCACATTCCGGAACACGAAGCCGTCGCCGGCGACTATGCCACGGCGGCCCAGAAGCTCGCGTCTTTTGTGGAGCAGTGGCTGGGCCCGCCGCATGACCGGGTGCGCGTGGTCGAGCTGAACAGCGCGCAGGCAGCGCCTTTTGAAAGCGGCGGCGTGTTCTTTACTCCGCTCAATTCCGAAGACCCGAAGCCGCTGCAGCTGCAAATGGTGCATCAGCTGGCGCACGCGTCGCTGGCATCGGATCGCCCCTGGATTTACGAAGGAGTGGCCCACTTCCTGCAGGCGGTGGAACGCGAGCAGCAGGACGGCCGGCAGGCCGCGCTGGACTACATGAGCGGGCAGTTGCCGCCGCTGGTGGAGGCAGAGCGCGCGGTGGATGAGGCCGCCGCCAAGGGGCAGTCGTCGCCCGCAGAGGCGGAAAGGCAGTCGCTGATCAACGCCACAGACGATGTTTTCTACCACACCAAGGCCATGTACGCCTGGTGGATGCTGCGTGACATGCTGGGCGACCAGGCGTTGCGGCGGGCGTTGCAGTCTTACCGCACCGAGCAGGACAAAGAGCCTTCCTACATGCAGCGGCTGGTGCAGGCGCAGAGCAAGCAGAACCTGGAGTGGTTTTTCGATGATTGGGTGTATCGCGACCGCGGCCTGCCCGATTTTCAGGTTGAGTCCGCCTACCCGCGGAAGTTGCTGGCGGGCGAGTATGTGCTCACCGTCACGGTGAAGAATACGGGAGACGCGCGGGCGGAAGTGCCAGTGACCGCGAAGGCGGCGCAGGGCGAGATGTCGCACCGCCTGCTGGTGCCGGCGAAGGGGACAGCGGTGGTTCGTATCCGCATACCGGCAGCGCCGACGGAGGCGGTGGTGAATGACGGCAGCGTTCCGGAAAGCGATGCAAACAACAATTCGCTCAAGATCACGCCGCCGCCGCATTCGCCCTAGGAACGGCCGATTTTGGGTGGAGCAGCGCTTTGAGCGCTGTATTAACGAGCAGCGATGCTCCGGCTTCAGCCGCTGAGGGGATACTGAGAGTTTGAAACCTCTTGTCTTTTGGGGATGCCGTCACTCGGCCTAACACGGTCGGACGACGTGCCTAAGTGACCATCCCGTCGCGAGCCGAGGAATGTACAATTCAAGCTGAAAAAATTGTTCGGCTGGGCTGTGCTGTGATGCAAGCGATTAGTGGTGGTACACGCGGGATCCTTCGGGCCTGAAGGCCCTCAGGATGACGCCGTGCGGGGGAGGGAAGACGCGTGAGCTACATTCAATTTCTAGGTGCGGCCGGAGGGGTGACCGGCTCCAAGCATTTGATCAACACTTCGTCCGAGGGCGGCAAAGACGGCTTCCAGGTGCTGGTGGACTGTGGTTTGTTCCAGGGACAAAAGGAATGGCGAGAACGTAATTGGAAGGACACCCCCGTCCCCGCGCGGGAGATTGATGCCGTAATTCTGACTCATGCCCACCTCGACCATTCGGGATGGATTCCGCGGCTGGTGAAGGAAGGCTTTCGCGGCGCGATTTATGCGACCCCCGCCACCATTGACCTGTGCCGAATCCTGCTGCCCGACTCCGGTCACCTGCAGGAAGAAGACGCCGAATTTCACAACCACCACAAGACCTCCAAGCACACCCCGGCGTTGCCGCTCTACACCTCTGAGGAGGCGCAGAACTGCCTGCAATATTTCAAGCCGGTGGAGAATGGCAACGTGGTGCAGGTCAGCCCTGAAATTTCCTTTCGCTTCGTGCGCTCGGCGCACATCCTGGGCGCCGCTATGGCCGAAGTAACGCTCAAGCTTAACGGGCAATCGCGGAAACTGCTTTTCACCGGCGATATCGGGCGGGTGCGCGACCAGAACGTCGCCCCGGGGAAAGTGGTGTACTCCGGGCCCACTGAAGGCGAAGTGGCGGACGTGGTGGTGATGGAATCCACTTATGGCAATCGCTCGCATCCGGACAGCGATCCCCGTCCGGAACTGGCGGAACTGGTGCGCAAAACGGTGGAACGCGGCGGCTCGGTAGTAGTGCCGGCCTTTGCGGTGGAGCGCACGCAAAAATTCCTTTTTATGCTGAAGGGACTGATGGAAGCAGGGCAAATTCCGCGCGTGCCGGTGCATGCCGATAGTCCCATGGCGATCGGCGCGGTGGAGATTTTTCTCAAGTACAAGGACGAGTACAGCGAGGAAGCCAAGCGCCTGATCGGCCAGTACGGCTCGCCGCTGGAGTGGCCGGATTTTTACTTCGATTCCACGCCCGAGCAGTCGAAGAAAATCAACGAGCTGCGCTATCCCGCGATCATCGTATCCTCCAGCGGCATGGCCACGGGCGGGCGCATTCTGCACCACCTGGCGCAACGCCTGCCCGACCCGCGCAACCTGGTGCTGTTTATCGGCTTTCAGGCGCCGGGCACGCGCGGCGCCACCATTAAGAGCGGGGCCAAGGAGGTGAAGATTTTCGGGCAGATGGTTTCGGTGCGCGCGCAGGTAGCGGCGCTGGAGCAGTTCAGCGACCACGCGGACACGCCCGAGTTGCTGCAGTGGCTGCGCACTTTTCCGCAGAAGCCGGCGGTCACCTACCTGGTGCACGGCGAGCCGGCCGCCGCCACCGCCCTGCGCCAGGCCATGGTGCAGGCCCTGGGTTGGGACGTGGAGGTAGCGCAGTGGATGGAAAAGGTGATGATCAATTGACGATTGATTTAATTGACGATTGAAGATTGATGATTGACGATTGAAAAGCCAGCGGCGTTCAGCAGTCAACAATCAGCATTCAGCCCTTCAATGAAGAATGCAGAATGATGAACGAAGAATGGAAGAATCAGTGAGCAGCGTGCGCCAGCGAACCGTCAAAAAATTGACGCAAGTTTTAAGAGGTGGCTTTGCAGAAGGAGATGCTGACCTTGCAGTTTTTCAATCGTCAATCGTAAATCTTCAATCGTCAATTTAACCTGGTTTTCATTCTTTAATCTTCAATCTAAAATCGTCATTCAAATGACTTCCCAGGAATTCACGAAGCTGCTGGATGCCGCGGAAAAGAGCCCCGAGCAGGTGGCGCGGGCGGTGATGGGATTGCCCGCCAAGGTGCTGCAGTATAAGCCGGCGCCGAATAAGTGGTCGGTGCAGGAGATTCTGGCGCATTTGGCAGATTCCGAACTCGTGTACGGCTACCGATTGCGCCAGGCCATTGCCGACAAGGAGCCGACCTTCGCGCCTATTGACCAGGACGCCTGGGCGGCGAACCTCGGCTACATGGAGCCGACGGCGCCGGAGCTGATCGCGCTCTACTCTTTGTTGCGGCGCGCCAATTTGCGAGTGCTGCGCCGCCTTAAGCCGGCTGATCTGGAGAAGGGCGGCTTCCATCCCGAACACAAGCGCAAGGTGACGGTCGGCGAAATCGTGCAGATGATGGCGAAGCACGGCCCCAACCATCTGGAGCAAATCGAGCGCCTGAAGCAGATGGCGGGGGCGCCGGCGCGGGCACAAAAGCCGAGGGTGCACTGATTCATTTCACGGGAGCGCCAGCCAGGGAGCGCAGCACCGCCACGTTGCGCTTGTCGTCCCCCGGCACATCTATGGGCGTTTCGGCAATGAAGGCGGCGTGGGCCAGGCGCCGGTCGCTGAGCAGGCGCCGAAACGGCTCGAGGCCGATGGTGCCCTTGCCGATGTGCTGGTGGCGGTCCAGCTTAGACCCACGCGCCGCCTTGGCGTCGTTGCAGTGCCACACGGGAATGTTCTTCAGGCCGATGGCGAGGTCCAGATAGCGCAGCGTCTGCTGCATGCCTTCTTCGCTCACGATGTCGTAGCCGGCCACGTGAACGTGGCAGGTATCAATGCAGGCCCCCACCGGAATAATGCCGCGCAGGCGCTGGACCAGTTCT
This sequence comes from Terriglobales bacterium, assembly GCA_035496015.1. Taxonomy (GTDB): domain Bacteria; phylum Acidobacteriota; class Terriglobia; order Terriglobales; family Acidobacteriaceae; genus JAICWP01. The sequence goes on from DATJFA010000595.1 coordinate 12,203, forward strand.
GCGACTTGGTCGAAGGTGCTTCCCAGTGAGAACTCGGCGCCGGCGGTATTTTCGATCAGCACGGTCAAGCCGCCTTTGGCTAAGTCGTATCCCTGGGTCGCGGCTGCGATTGCCTGCGCGGCGCGCAGTAAGCCCTCCTCCCGGGTGCCGCCCCGATAAGAGCCGGGGTGCAGCACCAGGTAATCGGCACAGAGAGCGAGGGCGCGCTCGATTTCGCCGCGGAATGCTTCAATGGACCGGCTATGGAAGTGTGCCGTCGTGCCCGCCACGTTGATCAGGTAGTTGGCGTGGATCACCAGCGGCTTCAGATCGTATTCCTCGCGCAGGCGGCGCATAACGTCGCATTGCTTCCGGCCCAGCTCATAGGGCTTCCATTGCCGCGGGCTGGAAGAGAAGACCTGAAAAGCGGTGCAGCCCAGGCGCCACGCGCGTTCGGCGGCGTTCTCGACTCCGCCTGCAATGGAAGTGTGGATCCCCACCCGCCGCGAAATCTTCGGCCACGGCTTCTTGGGCGCGGACAGCTTGAGAATGTCCTGATGTTTGGCGAGGGAGTTGGCCATGACGCAAACTTCAAAGTTTAACTCGGTTGAGCACACGTGGGCACAGGCGCCCCGCCTGTGCAGCCGGGCCAAGCCCGGCAGTTTGGCGAGCTTCGCTCGCCCGGACAGCCGAGGGCGGCTGTCCCCACGTAAAACGAGCCGAGGGCGGCTGTCCCCACGTACGTCCGTCTCCCAATTGCGCCCCGCCCCCTAGGAAAGTAAACTGATCAATTGTCGCAGGGGAGTTATTGATGCTGGTCGTAATGAAGGCGCATGCCACCGAGGAGGAGATCCGGGCGGCGTGCCAGAAAATCGAGTCCATGGGCTATCGCGCCCACCCCATCCCGGGGGCGCAGCGCACCGCCATCGGCATCACCGGCAACCAGACCGAAGTTGAACCGGGCACGCTGGAGGAAATGCCCGGCGTGCAGGAAGTGATTCGCGTCAGCAAACCCTACAAGCTGGTGAGCCGCGACATTAAAGAAGAGAACACGGTCATCACTTTTGCCGGAACGGATGCCTCCATCGGCGGACGCACGCTGGCGGTGATTGCCGGACCATGCGCGGTGGAGAGCCGCGAACAAGCCTTCGCCATCGCCGAGCGGGTGCATGCTGCTGGGGCGCAATTTTTTCGTGGCGGCGCCTACAAGCCGCGCACCTCGCCCTATTCCTTTCAGGGCATGGGCGAAGACGGCCTGCGCATCCTGGCGGAAATTCGCGAGCGCTTCGGCTTGCGCATTGTCACCGAAGCCGTGGACAACGAGTCGCTGGACCTGGTAGAGCGCTACGCCGACGTGATCCAGATTGGCGCGCGCAACATGCAGAATTTTTCCCTGCTCAAGCGCGCGGGTCGCGCCAAAAAGCCGGTGCTGCTCAAGCGCGGCATGTCGGCCACGCTGGAAGAATTCCTAATGGCCGCGGAATACATCATGTGCGAGGGCAACTACCAGGTGATCCTGTGCGAACGCGGCGTGCGCACTTTCGCCGACCACACGCGCAACACCCTGGATTTGAGCCTGATCCCGGCGGTGCAGCGCCTCAGTCACCTGCCCATCCTGGTGGACCCCAGCCACGGCACCGGCAAGCGCAACAAGGTGACGCCGCTCTCTCGCGCAGCGGTGGCCGTGGGCGCCGACGGGCTCGTGGTTGAGGTGCACAACAATCCTGACCGCGCGCTCTCCGATGGCATGCAGTCTATCTACCCCGACCAGTTCGATGAGTTGATGCGGCAGATCCGGCAGATCGCAGCCGTGGTGGACCGCTACTTGCCCCAGCCCGCGGCGACAAAGCCGAACAGCGTGCCTGCCGCCGCCCGCTCTTGAAGAAATTCCTTGTCCTTTGCGCCGTAGTAGCGGTCGTGGCCGCCGTGGTCTGGCGTCTGCGCACGCCTGACCTGCCGCACTACGCCCCCAGCTATCGCGAGTACGCCTACGTCACCAACGGCAAGAGCAACACGGTCAGCGTGCTCGACCTCACGCCTCGTCCCTACCCGCGCTTCAATGTGATCAAAACGATTCGCGTGGGCGCGAATCCCACAGGTGTGGCCGCCAACAGCAGGAAGAACGAAATTTATGTGGTTAACACCGAGTCCAACAACATCGGCGTGATTGACGCGGAGAACAACCAGGTGGTGGCCACCATTGGTGTGCACCGCGCTCCCTACTTCATCAGCGTATCTGAGGATGGCAAGCGCGCTTACGTAGCCAACTCCGGCTCGGCCAATGTTTCAGTTATTAACCTGGAGACGCGCCGGGTGCTGGCTAACATTCGCGTGGGCGGCGCGCCTGGCCTGGCGCGGGTTGCGCCCGACGGCCAAACCGTAGTGGTCTCCAACCGCGGCGACAACACGGTTTCGCTGCTCGACGCCCGCGATCTAACCGTGCGCGACACGGTTCCCGTTTGTGTGCATCCCGAGGACATTGCCATCATGCCCGACTCCAGCAAGGCTTTCATCTCCTGCAGCGGCTCGAACCAGGTGGCAGCCCTTGACCTCAAGAGCGGCAAGCTGCTGGCGCTGCTCGACGTGGGCAAGACCCCGGTTCACCTGCAGCTCAAGCCCGATGGCGGCGAGCTGATGGTGAGCAACTTCGATTCTGACAATATTTCCATAATTGAAACCACCGCCAACGAGGTCGGCGGCAGCTACCTGATCGGCTCGCATCCTGTGCGCGGCATTGTGACGGCTGATAATTCGCTGCTTTACGAGAGCAACTTCGGCTCCAACACGGTGGAGGTCTACAGCATTGATACCGGCAAGGTGCTGGGCGCAGTGGGCGTGGGCAGCCACCCGGACGGGCTGGCGCTTACCTCGAACGAGAATTATTTGCTGGTGCTGGACACCGAGTCCGATGATGTGGCCGTAATCCGCATGAAGCGTCTGGCCACCACTTCCAAAATCAGCAGCGACCGCGCCCTGTGGGCCATTGTGCCCGTGGGCATGCAGCCCAACGATATTGTGGTGAAGGCATTCTTTCTGACCGAGCGCGAGGCCCGCCGCTAACCCGTAAATATCATTTACCACAGAGACACAGAGCCACAGAGAAAGGCATTTTAGAATGATGATTAACGATTGATGATTGAAACTCTAAGCGGTTGGCAAGGCAAAATCTTCAATCGCCAATCTTCAATCGTCAATCTTCAATAACTCTGTGCCTCTGTGTCTCTGTGGTGAAAATGATTTTTACTGCGGCACGCCATTAAATTCAACATTCGCCTTCAGCGTTACTGACCCAATGCTGCGTCCACCGGCCTCGGCATCGAATTTCAGTGTTTGCCAGCTCTTTTTCTGCGATTGCGGCGCTACCAGGAACAGCGACACCGGCCGCTCCTCGTGCGCTGCCAGGTTATAGACCATGGGTCCCGGCGTCTCGGTCCAGCCCACAGGAAGCGACGAACGCAGAGTGATCTGCTGCGTGCTGCCACTGGTGTTGCGCAGAATGAGCGGCACCCACAGGTGGTAATCGGCGGTACCCATGGCGCTTTCCGGCGCCAGCAGATTGCCCAGGTGCTCCAGGTTGTGCTGCGGCCAGAAGTCCCGATAAAAGGCCCACGGGCCTCCCAGTTGCAGCCCTTCCTCCGGACCGGCGACCGCGTGGTGTCCCATCACCGGCACCCAGGGCACGCCCTCAGGTTTCACATTTTCCATGATGTCGCCGGTCGGCGAGCCACCCACCACCGACTTGCCGAAAATGTACTGCATGGGCTTGGCCAGGTATTCCTTCACCATTTCCGGGGTGAATTCCGGCCCGATCTGCGATTTGTCGTGCACCCACGCGTCGTAGGTCACCTGCCCGTAGGAAACATGCTTGCTGGGTGAAATCTCATCGGTGCGGTACTCCGGCCCCTTGCCTTTAGTGAACTCCTCGTGGCTGGCGTCCGTGAAGTAGTAAATCTTCTGCGGCTGCCAGGGATGCAGGCCCTCGCCGTAATTGTTGATGGTCATTCGGTTGCGCGGCGCTTCCACCTGCTCGGGAAAAGCCAGCGAATCGCCTGCCAGGTCGAAAGCCTCGGTGGCCAGCACGCCGGCAGCCTGGTGGTCGTCATGGTTCTCGCCCGCCACGTAGTCCGGCAACCACGTAAGGATTACTTCTGGCCGCGTCAGCCGCACCAGGCGCATCACCTGCTCCAGGGCAGCGCCGTGTCCCCAGGCCTCCAGTGAGTGCAGCACGTCCTGTCCCGGCGTGTCCGGGCCGTTCAGGAACCACACGTTGTAGACGCCGAGCGCGGCCTCGGCGCGGCGGCCCTCGATTTCGCGAACCGCGCCCAGCGAAGTCGCCTGCTCGTTGCCCACGTAGTTGGAACCGGAGTTGCCGCGGGTACAGAAGATGACGGCGGCGCGCTTGCCCTGATCCATGGCACGCGCCACGTAGGGAGCTGCGGCCATGTCGTCATCGGGGTGCGCCACCACCACCAGGATGTCGGCCTTGTAGCGGTCGTCGGGCGCAGGATAAGGCGGCTGCTTCACCTGTGCCCGGGCAGGTAATGAGCACAGCATGGCGGCAAAAAGGCAAAAGCGTAATTTAATTCTCATGAAAGTATTCGTCTCCGACTCAAATTAGAACATGGGTAGAGACGTTGCTGGCAACGTCTCAGAAAATTTGCTGCACGAGACGTAACAAGTTATGTCTCTACCGGTGTGTACGAGGTTTCGGCCTGCTCCTCATCCCGGTCGTCTCAGCGCAGAAGAGGACACCGACGGCGCGCCCATGCCTACTCCCTACTCCCGACTCCTGACCCCTGCTTTACTGCGGCATGTGTTGCGTGTCCACGTGGCCGCGCAGCGTCACGGAACCGATGTCCTTGCCCTCCGACTGCGCCTTCCACGTAAGATTCAGCCAGGCGTCTTTTTGCGCTGAGGCCGGCGCCAGCACCCATATCGAAACCGGGTAAGTATCGTGCGCCGCGACCGTATAGACCTGCGCCTGCGGTGTCGAACTCCAGCCCGCAGGCAGCGTCGGGCTCAGCGTGACCTGCTGCGTGGCATCCGTGTCGTTGTGGATCAGTATAGGCACCCACAATTTCTCCTCGGGCGCCACTCCGGTTTCCGGAGCATAGAGCCTGGCCAGGTGCTGGATGTCGTGTGCCTGCCAGAACTGCCGGTAGTAGGCCCACGGGCCGCCCAGTTCGATGGACACGGGAGGCCGCGCCGGCGGTTCGTATCCTGCGGCGCGATGGTAGGGAATCGCCCCTGTCCGGATGCCCTCAAAAAGGTCTCCCGTCGCCGTGCCGCCCACCAGCGACTTGCCGAAAATGAAGCGCACCGGCGCCTCCATTACTTCCTTCAACTGCTCGGGAGTGTAGTCGCCTTGCGTCTGGTAGGGTGCCCACGCCAACTCCCCCACTTTGGAATAAGGAATGTGCCGCGAAGGCGAGATGTCGCTGGCGGGGTACTCGGGGCCGTTTCCTTTGTAGAACTCGGAGTGGATGGCGTCGGAAAAATAATAGATCTTCTTGGGCTGCCACGGCCGCAGGCCTTCGCCGTAGTTGCTGATGTTGGATCGGTCCCGCGGCGCCGCCACCTGCTCCGGAAATGCCAGGGGGTTGCCGGCCAAGTCAAACGCCTCCGTTGCCAGTACGCCGGCCGCCTGATGATCGGAGTGATTCTCCCCATCCACGTAATTCGGCAGCCAGGTGAGGATCACCTCCGGGCGCGTCAGGCGCACCAGGCGCACCACCTCCTCCAGCGACTCCCCGTGTCCCCACGTCTCCAGCGAGTGCAGCACATCCTCGCTGGGCGTATCCGGACCGTGCAGGAACCAGGCATGGCTGATGCCGTAGCTGACCAGCGAATGGCGCGCTTCCATTTCGCGCGCATCGGCCAGCGCCTTGGACTGCTCGTAGCCCACCGCATTGCCGCCGGAGTTGCCGCGGGTGCCATAGACCACTCCGACTCGGCGGTGGCGCTGCTCCACTTCCCGGGCCAGGTACGACGTCACTTCGGTGTCATCATCCGGGTGGCCGACTACGACCAGAATGTCCACTTTGTAACGGGCATCGGGAGGCAGATTGGGCGGCGCCTGGGGCGTCTGTGCCCCGGCAGGGATAGTCAACAGCCAAGCGGCAAGAACACAGCAAGACAGGAGTGTTTTCATGAGTCCCAAGGGTAAATGAGTGTATTTGGACCTGGCGCTTACGTCCGTATCTTTGTGCTGAATGCTGGAATATTGGCCGGACTGGGGTAAAGAAGGCCGCGGACACCCTCCATCCGCGGCCTCATGTTTGGACTTCGCTAGAACCGGAAGTGCAATCCGAACTGCATCTGCCGCATGTCGGTCGCCGTGGAAGTGATCTGCCCAGCTCCCGCCGCGTCCACAAAATTAGCCGGCTGCCCCAGGTTCACGTGGTTAATGGCGTTGAAATTCTCCCAGGAGAATTCCAGCGTCTTGCCTTCCGCAATGGTGAAAGTCTTGCCCAGGGAAAGATTGAGCAGGGCCTCACGCGGCCCGCGCATGGAATTGTGCCGTACATCGCCATTGCGGCCGATTCCCTGCGGCGCCACAAATGCGGCCGGGTTAAACCATTCGTTGGCGTTGGGGTTGGGCACATTGGGATTGCCGATCGCATCCGGCCGGAAGCTGGAGAAGTCGGCGAACAGCAGGGGGGCATCGCCCACTTGCGGTGTGAATGGCAACCCGGAGTAGAAGGTGCTGATGCCGCTGAACACCCAGCCTCCCAGCACCATGTCCATCGCTTTGCTCGCGCTGCCTCCCCAATGCCGGCCGTGGCCGAACGGCAACTGCCAGACGTGCGCGATGCTCAGGGCGTGCGTGCGGTCGAAGTTAGCTGGCCCGTGGTCTTCCACCCAATTGAGGGCATTGGAGAACGGTCCATACTCCGAGTTGGCCATGGCCTTGGAATAGGTATAGGTCACCAGGAAATCCAGCCCCTTACTGGTGCGCTTCTGCAACTTGGCTTGCAGCGAGTTGTAGCTCGAGGTATCGCAGTTGCAGGTCTGGTAAATGCCCTGAGTCAGCCCGAACTTAGCAAACCGACGGCGCGCATCCAGGTTCGAGCACCCGTTGGGATCGTTCGGGTTGGGGTCGTTGAGCAGGCAGTTGGGGCTGGGAGGAGCGGCTTGGTTGGCATTGGGATTGATGTAGATGTGGCGGCCGAGATTGCCCACATATCCCAATTCTGCGGTTAGCGTGGGCGTGATCTCATGCTGCACCGTCAGGTTGAGCGTTTCCGCCAGCGGAATGCGGTAGGAGTCAGGCGGATCGAAGAAGTAATACACGCCCAGACCGTTGGGCAGCGGAAAGCGCCCGGTGGTCATGTTGATGTTCGGATTGGCCGGCGCTGGCGGGCCGTTTACCAGATTAAAAACGGGCGTATAGGTGTTGGGTGGATTTACCGATTGCGGAATGGTGATTGGGGGATCGTATTCCGGAGATTGCCCAAACACCGCTCCTAAGCCGCTGGGTGTGTAGCTGCGGCCGTACCCGGCGCGGATTACCGTCCGCTCCCGGATCTGGTAGGCGATGCCGATACGCGGCGCGAATCCGAGGTTGTAGGCTTTTACTCCCATGTTGGCTGGAGTGCTTCCAATCCCCGCCGCCAAACCTTCGCCGGTGTTGGGGTCGAAGCTGCCCGCGCCGCCGGGCTTGGCAGCGTATTGTGGTAGATAGTTTTCGTATCGCATCCCATAGTTGATGGTGAGTTTGCGGGTTGCCCGCCAGGCGTCCTGCGCGTAGAAGAACAGCCGCGTCTGCCGCAGCGCGGGATAGAAGCCTATGCCCGTAAAGTAGCGGTTGAAGTCAGCGGGATCAGCCAGCAGGAAAGAACCCATCCCTTCACCAGTGGTGACTGAACCACCAGTCAACTGATCTACTGTGGCACTTCCCGTGGTCGCGTCGTTGAAGTTCATTTCTCCGGAGCGGTGCGAGTCGCTGGGAATGCGCTGCTGCTGGTCGCGGCGAATATCCATGCCCCAACCGATGGTGTGGTTGCCGTGCATCTTGGTCCAGTTATTCACCCACTGGAATTGGTTCTCCGTCTCCTTCAGCGGGCAGTTGCACTGGTTTTGCCGCAGCGAGTAGCCAAACATAAAGCTGCCATCGCCGTTAATGTAAAAGGCAGGCATGCCGCTGGTCTCGGTGGTTCCCTGGTTCAGTCCGGGGAAACCCGCGTCCAGTGCGGGCGTGGTGCCCACGCCGTTGGGCTGCACCCGAATGCGGTAACGGAAGGCGCCAAAGCGGAAATCGGTAATTAACGAGTTGCTGAGGGTGTAGGTGGCTCCCAGAGCCAGGCTTTGATTGCGATCCACCGATTGGCCCGCGAACAGAAGACCATTCAGGCCCGGTCCGCCCGCCTCCTCCCCGTACGCTCCCGGTGCCTGCATGTCGAAATCCGCCAGCGTGTAGCGCCCAAACAAGTGCAATTTTTCCGAAAAATTGTAGTCCACGCGCCCATCAACCTGGTCGCTGGTGAAGTGCTCCCCGCCGCTGCCGATGTAGTTGTTGAATACCTGCCCGGGCGCCGTATTGGGCGCGGGAAGCAGTTTCATGATGTTCGCAACCGGAGCGGCGACCGGAATCACGTTGGCTTGGCCCCCGGTGGTAATCGCCGAGCGTCCTGAGCCGTCCGGGTTTCCGGTCTTGGGGTCGAAGATCATGCCGGCTCGCGCGGCGGTGGTTCCGCCTTCTGTGGTTGGGACCATGAAGGGGCTGGCGCAAGGCGACGCGGAGGTACTCCCGTCGGAGCAAATGTAATCTCCCAGGAGAGAACGCAGATCACCCGCGCGCTCCGCAGCAGTTGGAACAGTTGTAACAATAGAAGCTGTACGGCGTCGTCGCGTGCCCTGATAATCGCCAAAGAAGAACAGTTTGTCCTTCTTAATGGGACCGCCGAAGGAACCGCCGAACTGGTTCCAGCGCAGCGGCAAGGTCAAGCCGGAAAAGCGGTCTTTAGCGTTGAAGAAATCGTTGCGCAGAAATTCGAAGCCTGAGCCGTGGAAACTGTTGCTACCAGACTTGGTGGTTGCCTGAAGAAGCGCCCCCGCCACTGACCCGAACTGCGCGTCATAGTTGCTGGTAGTGACTTTGAACTCCTGCAAAGAATCAATATTGGGATTGACGACCGCGATCCCCAGTAACGGACTGTTGTTTTCGGTGCCGTCCAGTAGAAAGCCATTGTGCGTGAAGGGCTGGCCGTTGACGTCAATCTGAATGCCGGCCTGGGGATTCTCCATCGCCGCATGCTGCCAGTCGTTAGCTTGCGCCCCGGGCGTAGCAAACAACACTTCCGTAAGATTCCGGTTGAGAATGGGCAGCGCGCCAAGTTCCTGTGTGTTCAGTGTGGTGCTGACGTCGGCGCGGTCCACCTTGAGCAGCGGTGTTTCCGCGGTAACTGATACGGTAGTTGCTGCCGATTGCACCGCCAGCCGGGCATCCACCCGCGTGCCGGCATCCACCTGCACGTCGGCGGTGGCCTCGAAGGCGGCAAAGCCCTGGGCCGCGACCTTCACCTTGTAATGGCCGGCCAGAAGGTGTGTTTGCTCGAAGTTGCCGGCGGCGTTGCTGGTGGTGCTGTAGCTGACGCCGCGGTCAGTGTCGGTTACGGTGACCGCCGCGTTGGGAACGGCGGCACCACTGGGGTCAGTTACCGTGCCGCTGATGCTGCCGTAAACCGCTTGTCCGAGGGCAAAACTGGGCAACAAAACCAGCAGAATCGCCGCCTCTAGAGCAAAAAGCATCCTTAACCGCATACCAAACCTCCCGCCAGAAACTGGCCAAAACCACGTTAGAAACACGCCTGCGCCCGCCCCAAACACCCGGAAAATGGGCGAATTTTTACAAAGCGCAGCAAGCCAGTCAAGCTTTTTCTAAAACGATTCAAGCCTCAGGCATCTAGCTAAGCGAGCCTGCTGCAATAAGATAGCCCACAAACCCCCAACCCGAGCTTTTCCTGTATCCAGGAAACTTTATCCCTTGCCGCCGCTTTCAGTTCTA
>DATJFA010000596.1:0-7037 GCA_035496015.1 Terriglobales bacterium
GGGCGAACTGGTAGTGAGAGGTGGTTTGTGAACGAGCTCTGTGTATTGCTGCCGGCGAAGGACGAGTGCCTGGGGATCGGCAAGACTTTGCGCAGCATCCTGCGCGCGGGCGTCTCTCCCTCCGATATCTACGTAGTTGACGATGGCTCCAGCGATGGCACCGGCGAAATTGCCCGCGCTCTGGGGGTGAATGTTCTCCGAAATCCCAAAAACATCGGCAAGGCCCACAGCATAAGACGGGGCGCCCGGGAGTTCCAGCTGACGGACCGTTACGGGTACGTTTGCCTGATGGATGCGGACACCGAGGTCTGTGAGGATTACTTTGCGGTTGTCCGCAACACTTTCGCAGACCCTTCCGTCGCGGCGGTCTGCGGACGCGCGAAAAGTACTCCTCACAACTGGCTTACCGCTTATCGTTCTTTGGCCTACTGGATGTCGCATGCGATTTATAAGGCCGGCCAAAGCAACATGAACGTCATCACGGTGGCTCCGGGATGCGCCTCCAGTTTCCGCAGTGCCGCCTTCGCTCAGTTGGAGTGGAACTCCGACACCATTGTCGAGGATATGGATTGCACTATCCAGATCCATCGCAAGCATCTGGGCAGGATCGTCTATCAGAAGGATGCCCTGGTATCTACCCAGGATCCACGAACTCTGCGTGATTACGCCAAGCAACTCTACCGCTGGGACACAGGAACGTGGCAGACGGGTAAGAAGTATGCGCTGTGGACCGGGCGGGACAGAATTGACTGGGAATTCAAGCTGCTGATGGGCGAAGGCCTGCTGTTCTCAATGTTGTACCTACTGGCGCCGGTGTGGCTGACTTTCTATCCGCGAATTGCCTTGTTCGGAATTGGACTGGACTGGCTGGTTTTTATTGTTTTGGCGCTGGCCTGTGCTGTCTGTGACGGGCGCAAGGATGTGTTCTATTGCTCTCCACTCTACGTAATTATGCGCTTCGTTGATTGCTCCGTTTTTCTATATAGCTACTGGCACACTGTCGTCCGGCGGCAACACGTGAGGCGGTGGTTCGCAGCCGCAAGATACCTGTTCTGACACCGATTATGACCATACTGCGCAAACTATTGCTTTTCTGCACGGCGGCACTGCTGCTGACGCCGGTTTGTGCCGCGCAGCAATCGGCAACGCCGGCTTTGCAGGGCAGCGTAGTTGATGGCATGGGGCTGCCAGGAGAGTCCTGGACAACAGTTGGAAATCTGAGCCCGGTTGAGCATGGCAACGGGTATGTCCAGTCCTACGTGGAGCAGGACGCCGCGGTACTTGCCAGCCGATCCGGTTCGCTATCGCTGACCCCTTACGTCTCGTTGGGATTGGTGCTCGACACAAAAGGGTACGACTGGAACAACAAAGTCCAACCCCAAGTAGGAATAAAGCTGAGCAAGTCTGTGGCTCATGGCGTGGTTAGCGCGGGCACGGCTTATACCTACGAAGACCGCTTCAACAGCCTGCAGAGTAGTGGGATGGTGCTGTACGTTCAGGACTGGTTTGGCTGGCAGTCGGTCGCGGAAAAAGCAAACCTCTTTCCCGGGTCGACGTGGGCTGCCTTCGGCAACATATCTCCAGTCGAACATGGCAACTGGATCGGCCAGGCGTTCGTGTCGCAAGGAATCGTCGCTAGAAGGTTCGGTAAAACAGCGCTCGTGCCCTACGTACAGGCAACGTTGTCGCGCGACACCAAGGGATTCGATTGGGACAACAAGGCTGTATACGGCAGTGGACTTAAGTTCGCATTCACCCGCGCCCCCGCTTACACGGAATTCGGCGTCGGGTATCTGCGTGAGAATCGTTTCTACTCCGGGCAATCGGCGGGAACTCTCAGCATTTTTATCAATTTCTGGTGCGGCTGGAATCTTTTGGGCAGAAAGGCAGGTATGTAGGCATGCATTACGTCGGTTTCGGAAGCATCTCTGGCCTGATTCATCTGATGGCGAGATTGTTTGGTCGGCCAAATGGGGGTTACCTGCCCCCACGTTGAATTCGCTCGCTGCTGAATTCCCGCGCTTGTTGCAGCTTTCAGCAGGTGGGACGTCGAACGTGAGGGCACGTAAAGCAGGTGGAGAGTAAGAATGGAGCATTCGTTGTTTAATCCGTTGCCTGAGCAGGCGCCGCGTTCCAGGTATTTCGCGGCAGGCTGGAGCTTGCAGTTGCTGCTGGTTGCGGCCGTGCTGGCTGTTAACGCGCTGGTGCCCAAGTTCCGTCCGCCTGCGCGCCGTTACGTGCTTACCAGCCTGGTGCGTTACACACCCGAAGCGCCCACAGCCCCGCAGCCGGTGCCCCGCTTCCACGTTAGTAGTGCCGTCCAGCTGCCGGTAATGAAGCCGTTGCTGGTCGCCAAGGCAGTTCTTACCGCGCCTGTGCGCAAGCCGAATCCTCCTGACATGAAGGTTCCGGAAATCAAAGTCGAGAGTCGTCTGCCACAGCTTCCGACGGCAGCGCCCTCCAAGATAGTTGCACTCGACACTTTCTCGAGTGGAAGTTCCGCTACGCCAACCACTGCTGAGCCCGCGCATAAGGTTCAGACAGGTGGCTTTGGCGACCCTGAAGGCGTAGCTACTCGTTCCACCCCGACCGCAGCCGCCAACATAGCTGCCGCGGGTGCGTTCGATCTGCCCAGCGGTTCCGGGCGTGGCAATGGGACCGGAGGCTCAACCCCGGGGGTGGTCGTAAGCGCTGGATTCGGCAACGGCGTCGCCACCGGAGGTCGCAGAAGCGGAGGCCCGGTGCAGAAGTCAGGCTTCGATACCGTCTACGCGTCATCTGACAGTCACAAACCTGCGGCCAATATCGAGTCGACGAGCACCCCGGTCGCAATCCTGTACAAGCCGAAGCCCGCATACACGGAAGAAGGAAGGAAGCAGGGAATTGACGGCGAGGTTCGCCTGGAGGTGCTCTTCAGCGCCGCCGGGCAGGTGCATGTGCTTCGCGTTCTGCAGGGCTTGGGCTATGGACTCGACGAGCAGGCGGTAAAAGCCGCTGAGCAAATCAAGTTCAAGCCGGCTGCGCACGCCGGCCAGCCGGTGGATTCGACTGCTGTCGTACACATTATTTTTCAACTTGCTTCGTAGGAAGGGACTATGCGTTTGGTGAAAGCGGTTATCTTGTCGTTTCTGGTATGTTTCGCCGGCCTGGTGGCCAAAGGCGCGGAGAATCCTGCGCTCAGCGGAATCACCTTCAATGTTGCCAACGTCGTTGCCGGCAACTCTTTGCGCGGTACGGTCACGTTGACCAGGCCGGTTCCGTTTGACGTGGTGGTGTCGCTGGCTGCCGATCCTCCTGATGGCATTTGGCTTCCTGCCACCGTCACTGTCCCGGCAGGCGCCAGTTCCGCCAGCTTCAGCATAAACACTCCGATGAGCAAGACCGCCGTCGGCGGAAGCGACTCCGTCATCACCATCTACGGCAATTATGGTGTGACCAAGAAGGCCGCTTTCACCATCCTGGCGCCGGTCTCATTTGACGAGATGGTGGACCGGGTGGTCGAGCGCGAGCACGCCTTCGTCGCCAGCATGAAGCGCATGCACCCGCTGGTAGAAACCTACATTCAGAATCTGCGCGAAGACAGAGACCACAACGTCGTGCCGGTGAGCGACCGCTATTTCCTTGGCCGGCTTCAACTAAGCGGTGAGGTGGGCGATCAGCTGTTTCAAAACGAACAGCCCGGCCTCGGCCACCACCTGCTGGCGCCATTCCGGGCGGCTTTCTCGCGGCAATTTTCGCCCCGCGGATTCGCCCAGATGGTCATGCTCGATGCTAACTTCCAGAAGAAGAACTACTACTTCAACTTCGTGCGCCAGGAATTCCTCGGCGAGGTGCGTTGCATCGTGGTTGACGTGCAGCCCAGGGATCGCGCGCCCAGAGGCCTGTTTACGGGAAGAATATGGGTGGAAGACCGCGATTTCAACATCGTGCGCTTTAACGGCACCTATACTCCGCGCTCCCGTTACAGCTACTACCTGCATTTCGACAGCTGGCGCCTGAATCTCCAGCCCGGCATGTGGCTGCCGGCGTACATCTACAGCGAGGAGTCCGATTCCCATCGCAGCAGCCCACCCTTCGGCAGCTTGTACTTCAAAGCGCAGACGCGCTTATGGGGCTACGATGTGGAGCACCTGAAACGAACAGAAGAATTGACGCAGGTGCGGGTTGACACCGTGCACGACCAAAGCGATTCGAGCCGCGACACCGGACCGCTCGAAGCACAGCGCATGTGGGAGCGCGCCGCAGAAGACAACGCGCTTGATCACCTGCAGAACATCGGCCTGCTGGCGCCTGCGGGTGAGGTGGACGGGATCCTGCAAACCGTGGTCAACAATCTGATTATCACCAACAAGCTCGATATCATGCCCGACGTCCGTTGCCGCGTGCTGCTCACCTCTCCGCTGGAATCGTTCACCATTGGACACACTATTGTGATCAGCCGCGGCCTGCTGGATGTGCTGCCCGACGAAGCCTCTCTGGCCATGATTCTGTCCCACGAACTCAGCCACATCGTGCTGGGCCATCGCATTGACACGTCATTTGCTTTCAATGACCGCTTCTTCTTCCCAGACCAGGACACCTTTGAGCGCGTGGATTTTGCCCGCAGCCGCGCCGATGAGGAAGCCGCGGATGCAAAAGCTGTCGAGTTGCTAACCAACTCGCCTTACAAAGCCAAGCTTTCCGCGGCAGGTCTTTTTCTGAAGGCGCTGCAGGCCAGCAAGCAGAACTTGCCCGCCCTGATAACGCCTCACCTGGGCAACAGCCTGGAGTACGGAAAAACCGTCCGCATGTTCACCCTGGCCAACTCCGCTCCCCAACTGCAGCCGCAGCGTTTGGACCAGATCGCAGCCCTTCCGCTGGGAGCGCGGATCAAGGTGGATCCATGGAGCAATCGAGTGCAGATGTTAAGAGCTAAGCCGGTTCGTCTGCTCTCGGCTCAGGAAAAGATGCCGTTCGAGGTCACACCCTTTTTCCCCAATCTAACGCGCCTGTCCTCCCCCGTGCAGGGCGACACGGTCGCCGCCAAGTGAGTTGAGTGGCGAACCGACTCAGGATGGGAGAAAAAATGCATAGCAGAAAAGTAGCAGCCGTTCTTCTCACCCTGATTTTGTCTCTGGCGCTGTGCGTGCTCATTGCCTGTGGCGGCGGAGGTTCGTCTTCTGCTCCCGCCAGCTCTGATCCGCCGCCGGCGCCAGCCCCTCCCCCAACTCTCACGCCCAGCAGCACCCCCTCCACCACGTCGGAATACGGCCAGTGGTCCACTCTCCCCTATACCATGCCCATCAACCCTATTCATGCGGCTCTGCTGCATACCGGCAAGGTGCTGATTGTGGCCGGCTCGGGAAATGACCCCAGCAACGCTTTCCCCGTTAATACCAATCCAGACTACGAAGCGGCTGTTTGGGATCCTCAGGCCGGCAAGATCACCACTCAGCGCGTCACCTGGGACATGTTCTGCAATGGCATGTCGCTCATGCAGGATGGAAGGGTCCTGATGAATGGCGGCACAGCCTCCTATGGCTCATTGGCGGTGGTGGGAGGAGCCTCGGACACACCCTTTACAGGTTTGCCCAACTCGGCGATTTTCGATCCTGCAAGCGAAACGTTTACCGTGGCCGACGGTCCCAATTCAGGAAACACGGCGCACGGCCGCTGGTACCCCACCATCACGGAACTGGGCGATGGGCGCATGATGACTACCTCCGGCCTGGACGAGAACGGGAATCTCAACAACACCAGCGAAATCTATACCCCGGGCCAGGGCTGGGGCGCGGAAATCCCGGGCAATCCCAGCGGCATTACTGATCCCACTTTCACCTTCGGTTTCCCGCTCTATCCCCGCATGCTTCTGCTGCCCAGCGGTCAGGTTTTCTATTCCGCTCCTTCCTCGGCCACGCTGGTGTTCGACCCCAGCAAGCAAACCTGGGCATTCTTGGCCTGGACGATTTACGGTGGCGCGGTGGCAGAGCGGACCTACGGGTCTTCTGTCCTGCTGCCCCTCACGCCGGCCAACAATTACGATCCGAAAGTAATGATTTTGGGCGGCGATAATCCTGCCACCAGCACCACCGAAATCATCGATTTGGGGCAAACATCTCCTGCATGGCAGCAAGGGTCCCCTATGGCTGAGCCACGCGTGGAAATGGAAGCCACTCTCCTGCCCAGCGGCAAGGTGTTGGTCTCAGCTGGTTCCGCGGCGGATGAGGATCCGAACACCGCCAGTTTGAAAACGGAGCTTTACGATCCAGCCACGAATACTTTTTCCTCTGCCGGTTCCAACGCATTTCCCCGGCTCTACCATAACGTGCAAATGCTCTTGCCCGATGGGACCGTTTTCCTTGCCGGGGGCAATCCGCACCAGGGCGTTTTTGAAAACCACATTGAGATTTACAAGCCCGCGTACCTGTTTAAGCCGGATGGCACTCCGGCAACCCGCCCGGTCATAAGCTCTGCCCCGGCATCCATTGCCTACGGCAGTTCATTCAATGTGCAGACTGCCAGCACCGACATCGCCTCCGTAGTCCTTATGAAGGCTGGGTCTGTGACTCACTCTTTCGATATGGATCAGCGCTTCGTCGGCCTGACCTTCACGGCAGCCAGCGGCGGCTACTCTGCCAACGTGCCCAGTAATTCCAATCTTCTCCCTCCTGGCTATTACATGCTCTTCCTTGTGAACAAGGCGGGAGTGCCTTCGGTCGCTAAGTTCGTTCAGGTCAGCGGAACTGTGACCGCGGTTGCGGCAATCTCCTACAAAGCGAGGACCACCGTGCCGCCCTATGCTGTTTTCCGGCGGAACCACGTGACGGAGTCGCCGCTGAGAATGCGTAACATGATGCACATTCACTAAGCTCCGCCCGCAAGTGCGAGTCATCTCCCTGGGGGTGAGTTCGGCCCGCAGGGAGTAGCGGCTGCGACTCCGAGCCAATGAAGCCCGCCTGCTTGCGGGACTATCCCGTGCCGATTCTGCGCCCGTTCAGAAATAATTTTCTAGAAATTTCACCGCACTCGCCTTCATTTTTCGAAATCCGCACCCCTGG
>DATJFA010000597.1:0-2085 GCA_035496015.1 Terriglobales bacterium
GTTCGCGCATCGCGGTGCTGCCGGTGGGCTACGCGGACGGCCTCAGCCGGCGGCTTTCCTCGCGCGGGCAGGTGATTGTGCGCGGCGCCTGCGCGCCCATGGTCGGCCGCATTTCCATGGACCTCACGTTGGTGGATATGACCGACGTTCCCGGCGTGCAGGTGGGCGATGAGGTCATCCTGATTGGGACGAGCGGCGGCCTGCGCATTACTGCCCGGGACTACGCGAAGTTGGCGGAGACAATCCCCTACGAGGTGCTGTGCAGCATTTCCAAGCGCGTGCCCAGGAAGTACGTAGAATAAGATCCGAAAGCATTGCTTCCCGGCTGAGGGCTGACCGCTGAGCGCTGATTGCTGTAACTTAGATTTCGTGCCCCACCCCTACGCTCAATGGATGTACGGCTGGGAGACCCGGCTCAACGCCCGCGACAACAACCGCGTGGTGCGGCCGCTGGATTGGGGAGTGGAGTGGACCCGGGGTTGGCCCTGCCGAAACGGCTGCACGGACGGCAATCCGGAACAGCTTCTGGGTGATCTCAACCACCACATCCTGGCCAACAGCGATGATTTTTTCTCCTATCGCACGCCCAACGATTTCCGATTGGAGTGCGAGCCGCCATCAGCCGCAGGCCCTCAGCCGGCGACCTTTCTCCGCTTCACTTCGCCGGTGGTCACACCGTACCCCGAGAATAATGCCGCGCACGCGCGCTGGTTCCCGGCTAAGGGCGACCGCGCGGTGGTTGTGTTGCCGCAGTGGAATGCGGACGCGGAGAGCCACAACGCCCTTTGCCGCATCTTCAGTCTTCTGGGAGTGGCGACGCTGCGGCTCAGCTTGCCCTATCACGATCTGCGTAAGCCGCCGGAAATCGAGCGGGCTGACTACGCCGTTTCGGCCAATATCGGGCGCACCATTGATGCCGCGCGCCAGGCGGTGGTTGACGCGCGCTGCTGCCTGGATTGGCTGCAAATTCAGGGTTACCGGCGATTCGGCATCGTGGGCACCAGTCTGGGCTCCTGCTATGCCTTCATTACTGGGGCCCACGAGCCGCGCCTGAGCGTCTGCGCCTTTAACCACGCGTCCACGTATTTCGCCGACGTGGTATGGACCGGCCAGTCCACGCGCCACGTCCGCACCGGCATTGATGGGCAGATTGACTTGGAGCGGCTGCGGCAAGCCTGGCTGGCGATTAGCCCCATGTCCTACTTCGACCAGTTTGAGCGCTACCCCAAGCGCTCCCTGGTGGTGTACGCGAAGTATGATTTGACCTTCCTGCCGGAATTTTCACGTCAATTTATTGCGGAGTGCCAGCGGCGCGGGCTGGCGCACCAGGTTTCCGTTTTACCTTGCGGCCACTATAGTTGCGGCGAGTTCCCCTTCAAATACCTGGACGCCCTTTACTTGGCGAAATTTGTCAGGAATGCGTTTAAAAAATCTTCTTACCACTAAATCAAACAGACACGGAGAAAAAGCTCGGACCGCTTTTTATCCCGTGCCGCTGTGTTTCGGCGGTGAAAACCGGTTTCAGGCGATCTGGCCGCCGGACTGGCGCTCGGCGATGACAGCAAGCATGCGGTCGAGCGCGGCGGGCGCGTCCACAAGTTCCATTTTTACGGGAGCCACGGCCAAAGGCTGCAGCTGCGACTTCAACTCGCCCAGGTTGATGGCGTCTTTCTCCGTAGTAATGAATCCGCCGCCCTGGCAGCGCTGGCGCAATTGCAGCAGGTCGTGGACGTCGGACGGCGTGTAGGCGTGGTGGTCGCGAAAGGACGCTTCGGCGGCGGGTTCGCAGCCGGCAAAGCGCAACTGCAGAAAAAACTGCTTGGGCCGGGCAATGGCGCAGAAAGCAACCGGCACCGGAGGCGGATCTCGCAGCACGATGTCGCGCTTGGTACGCCAAACCAATTGTTTGTTCAGCGGCAAGTCCTCCGGTTTCACGGCCGAAGAGAGCACCACCGCATCGGCGCGGCGCACGGAGGCGAGCGGCTCGCGCAGGCGGCCGGAAGGCAGAAGCTGGTCATGAACATCATCACCGTTAATCAGGACAATGTCGAAGTCGCGGGCGAGCGAACGGTGTTGGAAGCCATC
>DATJFA010000598.1:0-4302 GCA_035496015.1 Terriglobales bacterium
CGGGTACGCCGAGCCACCACGTACGCCATCACGCCATAGAGTCCAATGGCGGCCAGGAGCGCGGCCAGCAGGCCCAGGCACAGCGACAACGAGGTGAGGAGGCGGTCGGCAAACACCGTCTCGTCCACCTGCTGGGTGAGAGTTTCCAGGTCATAAACGGGAAGGTTAGAGTCGAAGCTCTGCACGATTTTTCGCAGCGTCGTGGCCATGGCCGCAGGCTCACTTGAGGTGCGCGCGTAGAAGGTGGCACGGCCGAAGGTGGGGTCCTGGGTGTAGGGCGCATACACGAAGGGATGAATGGTGTCACGGGGGTCGGAGTGCTTGCTGTCCTTGACCACGCCGACAATCTGTATTTCCGGCTTGTCGGCGCCCGCGCCAAGGCGGAAGTGCACGCCGAGCGGGTTGCGGCCCTGCAGGTAGCGGCGGGCGAAAGTGGCATTGACGACGGCTACCAACGGGCTGGCGGCAGTGTCGGACTGGCTGAATTCGCGGCCGGCGAGCAAGGGCGTCCCCAAAGTGGCGAAGTAGTTGGGCCCGACCTCGTTGCGCCAGACGTGCATGTCTTCGCCTTCACGCGCGGTATAGCCCTGGATAGTCACATCGGAGCCCCACTCGTCATTGGCCAGGATGGGAATAGTGGCGGCGCTCACGGAACTGACACCCGGGGTGGCGGCAATGGCCTGGCGCAAACGTTCCACAAAAGCCAAAGCCCGCTGCGGGGAATAGCGGCTGAGCTGGGGCGCGATGGTGAATTCGACCACGTGATCGGGGCGCACGCCCAAGTTGGTGTTTTGCAGGTTGAGCAGGCTGCGGGTGAAGAGGCCGGCGGCGGTGAGCAGAACCGCGGTGAGAGCCACCTGGCCAACAATGAGCGCCTTGCGCAGGCGCACGCTGGAAAGGCGGTGGGAGAGGCTGGCGCCCAGGTCCTTGAGCGTGCTTTGCAGATCGGCGCGCGCCGCCCGCAGGGCGGGCAGGAGGCCAAACAAAAGCGCGGTAAGGAGAGAAAGAGCGGCGGCGAAGGCGAGGATGCGGCCGTCGAGCTGCTTTTCCAATCCTAAAACACCGATGCTCTCCTGCATGGTTTGCACCAGGAAGGCGAGAGTCCAGACGGCAAACAATACGCCGGCGGCGCCTCCCAGAATCGCGAGCAGAAGATTTTCCGTGAAGAGCTGGCGAACCAGGCGCCAGCGGGCGGCGCCCACGGCCAGGCGCACGGCGATTTCACGCTGACGGGCCTCGCCCCGAGCCACCAGCAGGCTGGCCAGGTTGGCACAGGCGATGAGCAACACCAGGCCGACCATCACGACAAGGAAGATGAGCGGCTGGCGGGCGTCAGCTTGCAGAACCTGGCGGCCGGAAGCGCCGGGTTCGAGCTGCAGAGGCCGCTCCAGGAACTGCCGCTTGGTGGCCTCAGAAAGCTTCATGAGCGGCACTTCTGCCAACAGCAGCGAGTGGTAGAGGGGTTGGAGCGCAACCTGAGCGCGAGCGCGGGTGGTGCCCGCCGGGAGGCGGCCGAGGATGGCCACCCAGTTGTCCTTGGGGTCCTCTAAGCCGTTCCAGTTGGGGGTCATCTGCGGCTTCATGGTGATGGGAATGAAAATGTCGGGCAATTGTCCGATCTGCACGCCGGTGAAGCCGGCACGGGCCACGCCCACCACGGTCAGGACGGTACCGTTTACCGTTAACTGCTTGTTGAGCACCGCGGGGTCGCCGCCGAAGCGCCGTGCCCAGTAGCCGTAGCTGAGCACAGCGACGGGATTGGCGCCGGGGGCGGTCTCGTCCTGCAGGGAAAAGACGCGGCCCAGGGCGGGAGGAACGCCCAGCACTTCGAAGTAGTTGCCGGAAACCAGTTCGCCGCTGGCGCGCTCCGTGCTGCCCTGGCCGGCGACGTTCAAAGGCACGGCATAGCGGGCCAGCAGACCGGAGAAGACCTGGCTCTGAGCGCGCAGGTCCTTATACAGGGGCTAGGAAAAGGAGGTGGCGGCGTCGCTGTCGCTGGAGGTGTGGCCGGGTTTATCGCCGGGAGAGCGCAGGATAACCAGTTGCTCGGGCTTCTGCACGGGCAGTTCGCGCAGCAGGACCTGGTCAGTAAGGGAGAAGATGGCCGTGTTGGCGCCGATGCCGAGCGCCAGCATGAGCACCGCAATCGCGGTGAAGGCGGGCGACTTCAGCAGCATGCGGGCCCCGTAACGCACATCCTGCAGCAAGGTATCCATGATTGCTCCCGGGCCAGATGAGGATAGCCACACTGCGCCCTTGGCTTGCGATAGCAAATCAGCTGCCGATACCGTGAAGGTAAATGACTGGTTCTAAAGGGGCAACGAGGCAAAGCGGCTCTGGTTTAGGTGCGCGTGTGCGCTTGTGGGACGGCGGAGTTCGAAAATGGACAGTGAGGCGGGGTGGAGAACAGGCCAGCAACGTCCGCTATATGATGAGTACCATGCCGAAGCGCCAACGCAATGCGTCGGATTTGCCGCTGGAAGACGCGCTGTTCGCCGCAAAGGCGCGCAAGAAGGTTCCGCACGAGTTCGTGCTGGAGGCGC
This sequence comes from Terriglobales bacterium, assembly GCA_035496015.1. GTDB lineage: Bacteria > Acidobacteriota > Terriglobia > Terriglobales > Acidobacteriaceae > JAICWP01. The sequence continues at coordinate 2,544 of DATJFA010000598.1, forward strand.
TGGCTCCGCTTTCGCCGCGAACCAACCCCATGTTCGGCTGCCTGGCGGTATATGCCGGGGAGAAAATTGTCGTGATTCTGCGGGATAAGGGCGAGAAGACGGCGGACAACGGCGTGTGGCTGGCTACTACCGAGGAGCATCACGGGAGCCTGCGGCGCGAGTTTCCCAGCATGCGCTCCATCGGAGTGCTGGGAAAGAAGGTGACAGGATGGCAAGTGCTGCCGGCGGAGGCGGCGGATTTTGAAGAAGCGGCGCTGCACGCCTGCGAGCTGATTCTGGCTGGAGATCCGCGAATCGGGAAGGTGCCGGGAGCACGGCGGAAAGCAAGACCGCCGCGGAGCAAGAGCGCAGCGAAGCGAAGGAAGAGGCCGTAAGTTTGCGGGCGAGTTGCGGGCGCCGACTGCGGGGCGCGCGTTGACGCGGTTTCCTTTGGGCAATTAGCCTACATCCGGAGTGCAACGGTGATCGGCGAATTAATCAGCCACTACCGTATTGTTTCGAAAATAGGTCAGGGCGAGATTACGGCTGGGTGATAAATCCTCAGTAGTTTACGTGGGCACAGGCGCCCTCGCCGGTGCGGGCGGGCGAAGCCCGCCTCCCCTCAACGCCATCCCACGCCAAATAGCGCCAACTGCCACGCTCTACGCCATTTCTCGGGTTTTTAATGACAGCTGCCCTTTGCAGACGCTAAACTCGCCATATCTCCCCGGATGTGCGTATGTCTGGCCGTGTGACCCGGTTTGCGCTGCGGGTATTGGATCGCCTGGCCCGGTTGCTGCTGAGGCCTCCGGCTCTCGCGCCGCATCAAATCGTAGGCGCCAGCGGCGAAGAAGATGCTTATTTCTACCTGCGCGGCCTGGGATATGTGATGGTGGCGCGTAACTGGCGCTCCCCGCGCCGTCACGGCGAAATTGACCTGGTCGGCTGGGATGACAATGTACTGTGTTTTGTGGAAGTAAAGTCACGCACCACGCGCGACGTAAAGCCCGCCGAAGCCGCGGTGGATGCACAAAAACAGCACGAACTGGGCGGCATGGCCCGAGAATACCTGCGCCACATCGCCGGCTCGCCTTCTTGGCGTTTTGACGTACTCAGCCTTTATTACGACGGGCCCGGAGCGCCTCCGCAAATTACCTTATTCAAAAATGCGTTCTCAGTATCGTAAAATCAAGGTTTTGGGAAAGGATAAATACATAACTTGCCTGAGTTAAGAAAAGACCCAGTTGTTGGCCGGTGGGTCATCATCTCCACCGACCGCGCCAAGCGGCCTACCGACTTTGCCCGCGAGCAGGTGAAAATCAAGGGCGGTTTCTGCCCCTTCTGCTACGGCAACGAAGACAAAACTCCGCCTGAAATCCAGGCCTATCGTCCCAGCCAGAACGGCGGCCCACCCCAGCGCGACACGTCCGGCTGGACCGTGCGCGTGGTTCCCAACAAGTTTCCCGCCCTGGGTATCGAGGGCAACCTCAATCGCCAGGCCGAGGGCATGTTCGACAAGATGAACGGCATTGGCGCGCACGAGGTCATCATCGAGACCCCGGACCACAATGCCACTCTGGCCACCCTTCCCGCCAAGCGCGTGGAAGACGTGCTCTGGACCTTCCGCGACCGCATCCTCGACCTGAAGAAGGACCGCCGCTTCAAATACATCCTCATCTTCAAGAACCACGGCGAGCCGGCCGGCGCTTCCCTGGAGCATGCTCACTCGCAGCTCATCGCCTTGCCCATTTTGCCCCGCCAGGTCATTGAGGAACTGGAG
>DATJFA010000599.1:0-2814 GCA_035496015.1 Terriglobales bacterium
CGAGCCGCCCGCGTGGTGTAAAATCCGAAGCAAACATCCATGCAGCCCAATAAAGTTCCCGTCGGTGTGCTGGGCGCCACCGGAATTGTCGGCCAGCGCTTCCTGCAAATGCTGGAGCGGCATCCCTGGTTCGAGGTGTCTTGGGTGGCGGCCTCGGAACGCTCCGAAGGCAGGCCGTATGGCGAAGCTGTGCGCTGGCGGCTGAAAACGCCGATTCCGCCGCGCGTTGCCGAATTGGCGGTCTCTCCGGCTAAGCCGGAGGACGCGCCCAGGATTGTTTTCGCCGCGCTGGACGCCGGTATCGCCGCCGAACTGGAGCCGCGCTTTGCCGCCGCCGGGCATGCAGTCATTACCAACTCCAGCGCCCTACGCATGCAAAAAGACGTGCCTCTGGTGATTCCCGAGGTCAACGCCGGACACCTCAAGGTATTGGAGTGCCAATCATGGCGGCGCCAGAGCGGCGGGTTTGTGGTTACCAATCCCAACTGCTCCGCCATTGGCTTGGTGCTGGCCCTGGCTCCATTAGAGCAGCAATTCGGCCTGGAAAAGGTGATGGCCGTCACCATGCAGGCGGTCAGCGGGGCCGGTTATCCCGGAGTGGCATCGCTGGACATTCTGGGAAACGTGATTCCCTATATCGCCAAAGAAGAGCAAAAGATGGAGGAGGAGACCCGCAAACTGCTGGGCCATGTGCGGGATGGGCACATCGAGCTGGCAGAGCTCGCGGTGAGCGGGCAATGCAACCGGGTGGCGGTGGAGGACGGGCACACGGAATCGGTCTCAGTGAAACTTAAGAAGAAGGCGGGGGCAGAGGAGATCATCGCGGCCTGGAAGAAGTTTCGCTCGCTACCCCAGGAATTGCGGCTGCCCAGCGCGCCGGAGCAGCCGGTGGAGTACTTGGCGGCTCCTGACCGGCCGCAGCCGCGCTTTGACGTGGACCGGGGAGCGGGCATGACCGCATGTGTGGGCCGGCTTCGCCCGTGCGGGGTGCTGGACTGGAAATTCACCGTGCTCTCGCATAACACCATTCGCGGAGCCGCCGGAGCCGCGCTGCTCAACGCCGAGTTGCTCAAGGCACAGGGTTACCTGGATTAACTTCACGGCCACGGATCAACAAGGATCGTTTTCATTTCCAGTTGCTCTGGTTCGAATTAGCGGCTGCATGCAACACCTTCACAAATTGAGGACAAAGCGCCCTTTCTGGTTTCACCATTTATCCGTGCCGATCCGTGTTAATCCGTGGCCAATGGAGTCAGCGAGGGCGCGCCGATGCTGGTGATGAAATTCGGCGGCACCTCGGTGGAGAATGCCGCGGCCATCAAGCGCGCGGGCGAGATCGTGCGCGGGCGGCTGGCGCAACGGCCGGTGGTAGTGGTCAGCGCCATGGCCAAGGTCACGGACAACCTGCTGGCCATGGCGCGGGCCGCCGGCGCCGGCGAGCGCGAGCGCGCCCTGGAGCTTTCCCGGAGCCTGCGCGAGCGCCACTACACCACGGCGGGCGAGCTGCTGGGCACCGGCCTGTTTACTCAGTTCCACTCAGAACTCGAGTCGGAATGCGATGGGCTCGACGAACTGCTACGCGGCATCGCCGCTGTGGGCGAACTCACGCCCCGCACCTCCGACCAGGTCGTTTCATTTGGTGAACGGCTCTCCAGCAAGCTGGCGCATGCGTCGTTTTCGGCGCAGGGGATGGCTGCGCAACTGTTGGACGCGCGCCAGTGCATCGTAACCGACGCCACGCACACCCGTGCCGTGCCGCTGATGGACGAAACCAACCACCGCCTGCGCAGCCGGGTGAAGCCGGTGGTGGAGGCGGGCCGGGTGCCGGTTATGGGCGGCTTCATTGGGGCCACGCCGGAGGGGATCACCACCACCATTGGCCGCGGAGGCTCGGATTTTTCCGCCGCCATTGTGGGGGCCGGGCTGGGCGCTGAACGCATCGAGATCTGGACCGATGTGGACGGCATGATGACCACCGACCCCGGCATTTGCCCGGAGGCGAAGCGCATCAAAGTAATTTCGTTTGAAGAGGCCGCCGAACTCGCCTATTTCGGGGCCAAGGTGCTGCACCCGGCCACGGTGCTGCCCGCCATCCAGAAGAACATTCCGGTCTGCATACTGAACTCACGCAATCCCGGGTGCGAGGGCACGCGGATTACGGCGCAGGCGCCCGTCTGCCGCAGCACCTTCAAAGCGATTGCCGCTAAGAAGCGCATCACCATTGTGGACATTGTGGCCACGCGCATGCTGATGGCGCACGGCTTCATGCGGGCCATTTTCGAAGTGTTCGACCGTCACCGCTGCGCCGTGGACGTGGTTTCGACCTCCGAAGTGAGCGTTTCCGTCACCGTGGACTCGAACGAGGCGATTCCCGCGCTGGCGGCCGATTTGGGCAAACTGGCAGACGTAAAATATGAGGGCCGCAAGGCCATTGTGTGCCTGGTGGGCGACAATATTCGCGGCACGCCGGGCGTGGCCGCCAAAGTGTTCGCCACCATAGGCGACATCAATGTGCGTATGATTTCTCAGGGCGCATCGGAGATCAATCTGACTTTTGTGGTGGAAGAAGATGACGTGCCCGAGGTTGTGCGGCGCCTGCATGGGACGTTCTTTGCCGAGCCTGACCCGGAGATTTTTGCGTAGTAGCTGGCTAGCTAGCTGGCTGACTAGCGGACTAGCCAACCGATTGCCGCAGTCCCCAGTCAGCTAGTTAGCTAGGCAGCCTGTCAGCTTTGAACGATGATTCTTCTCATTCTAGGCCGTGGAAAGACGGGCTCGCTGGTGGCGGAAGTGGCGCGCCAGCGCGGGCACGAG
>DATJFA010000600.1:0-6563 GCA_035496015.1 Terriglobales bacterium
GCTCCCGCCATGAACAGCACCGTGCACAGCGCCGGCTCGCAGTTCTCTTTGATTCTCTCCACCGACTCCCGCAGCGCGGCTGGCAGCTCCTTCTCCACCGTCCGCAGATCTTCATCCAGTTCGAAGTACGCGAAGTGCTCACCCGTCGTGCTCACCATCAGCAGGCGCAGCCCCGGCCAGGCAACCTTGGCATTGAAATCCCGCAAAATCGAAAGCGGCCGGCTGATGTTCGTCCCGCCCCAGCCCGTCCCCGGCTCCGCCACCTGAAAATAGCGTCCCGGCGTCGAGCGCCGTCCCTTCAACCTGATTCCAGTAGCAGGAATTCCCAGCAGCTTGCCCGCCTGGTGCTCCGAAAGCACTCCGGTGATGTGGTCATCCACTACCACTACATCATCCACCTTGCCGAACCACTGCTTGGCGAACATGCCGATGGTGGCCGAACCGCAACCCACCCGCATCTGCACTTCCGGCTGGCCATCCACCACCGGCCCCTTGCCCGCCTGCACTGCCACCTTCGCGCCGTCATCCACCTCCAGCTCCACCGCTTTGCCGTTGCACAGGTTGAGCAGGGTCTCGCAGGTGACGGTGCCCTCGCGGCGGCTGCCTCCCGTCAGGTGGCGCACTCCCCCCAGCGAAAGCATTTGCGAACCGTACTCGCTGGTGGTCACGTGCCCCACCGCTTCGCCCTGCGCCCGCACCAGGTTGGTTTCAGGGCCCAGGTGCCGGTCGGTGTCAATCTTCACCTTCACCCCGCAGTAGCTGAAGATTCCTTCCGTCACCACCGTGACCATGTCCGCGCCTTCTACCTGCGAGGAAATGATGAATGGCGCCGGCTTGTAGTCGGGATAGGTGGTGCCTGCCCCGATGGCGGTGACAAAAGTTTTGGGGCCGCCGACCACGTTCCCGTCCCATTCGTTATCTCGTTGCAAAAAGGGAACAACTGACTCGCCTCGCGACACCACCCGATCCAGCACCACGTGCGGATCCAGGCGCACCAGTTGCCCGTCGTGATTGCCGTAGCGGTCGCATGCGCCCGTCCTTCCCGGCTTGATGTAGCACAGCACCGGGCAGGCGTCGCAGCGGATGGCGTCTTCAGGCGGATGGTTATTCATGGCGTGCTGCCAGGATGGCCGCTCTGAGCCGGTCTGGCGTGGCCGGCGCCCGTCGCATCCTCACTCCGGTGGCGTGACAAATGGCATTCAGAATCGCCGGCGCGGTGGGAATCACCGCCTGCTCGCCGATCCCTTTCGCTCCAAACGGCCCGACCGGCGACGGGTCCTCGATCAGGATGGATTCCACTTCAGGCATGTCGCCCGCCGTGGGAATCAGATAGTCGTGCAGGTTTTCTCCCTTGCCGGGAAAGAATTCCTCCATCAGCGCCTGCCCCAGTCCTTGTGCGGCTCCGCCCTCGATTTGCCCCTCGATCAGCGTGGGATTGATGGCGCGGCCTACATCATGCGCTGCCGTGATCTTCAGCACCTTCACAGAGCCCAGTTCCGTATCCACGGCCACTTCGGCCATGTGCGCCCCGAAACCGAACACGGCATAGGGAAGTCCCTGGCCGTCTACATCAAGCGGTTGGGTGGGCGGGTCGAAAGTCGCCTCCCGCGTCAGCACGTACCCATGCTCATCCAGCGGCAACTCGCGCAATTGCAGCACCCGCTCCTTGCTGCCTTCCGTCACGACCACGCGCCCGTCTTCGAAGCGAATCCTGGCGCAATCGCAGCAGTCGGCCAGCTTCGCAATGGCGCGCCGCAACTCGGTTCCCGCCATCTGCGCCGCCTTTCCGCTCACGAAGGTCTGTCGTGAAGCCGAGGTCTTACCGCAATCCGGCGTGATCGCCGTATCGCCGGAGACCAGGTCGAAGCGCTCGATCGGCGCTCCCAGCGCGTCGGCGCAGATTTGGGTCACGATGGTGTTCGAACCCTGCCCGATGTCCACTGCTCCCTGGTGCAGCGCGATTCGCCCGTCGGCCTTCAGTCCCACCCGCATGGTGGAGGGATTGGGCAACGAAGTGTTGCCGCAGCCATACCACATGCCGGCAACTCCCACGCCATGCCGTAGTGGGCCGGTTGCCGTGGAATTGAACCCTGCCGCCTCGGCGAGCGCCGCCTTCCATCTCGGCCGCAGCGCCTCCAGGCAGGCGCGAATTCCCACTCCCGCTCCCAGCACTTGCCCCGTCACCGTGGGCGTGTCGTTGGTCAGTGCGTTCAGGATTCGGAACTCCAGCCGGTCCATGCCCAGCCGGTTGGCCAGCTCGTCGTACGCCTGCTCCTGCGCAATCGCCGTTTGCGGCACTCCAAAGCCGCGGAACGCTCCCGCCGGTACCAGGTTGGTGTGTACCGCCCGCGTCAACGCGCGGTAGTGCGGAACCACGTAGGGCCCGGAAGCGTGCACCGGCACCCGCGCCGCCACCGTCGGCCCCCAGGAGGAATACGCTCCTGTATTGAAGTCGGCGCTGAAATCGAGGGCCATCAGCTTGCCGTCGCGGCTGGCACCGGCGCGAATCCGCATCCGCGCGGGGTGCCGCTTGGTTGTGCAGAGGATGGATTCAAACCGCGTGTACACCATGCGCACGGGCTGCCGCAGATGCCACGCGGCCAGCGCGATGAATGGCTGCACAGAAAGGTCGAGCTTCGAGCCAAAACCTCCGCCCACCGCGGTGGGAATGATTCGCACCGCTTCCGGCGGAATCCCCAGAATGCGCGCAAGGTCGGCGCGGTCCATGTATGGCGACTGCGTACAGGCTTCAACCTCGATGCTGTCACCCACCCGCCGCGCCCAGCCTGCTTCCGGCTCTATATAGGCGTGCTCCACGAAGCCGGTCTCGTATTCTTCCTCAACCACCACATCCGCTTCCGCCAGAGCCTTCTCCACCTCGCCGCGCATCACCCGCCCGCGCACCAGCACGTTGCCTTCGCGTTTGGCGTGTAGCAGCGGCGCATTCGGCGCCAGTGCCGCCTCCATGGTGGTCAGCGCCGGCAACTCCTCCCAGCTCACAGGAAAGCGTGCAGGGTCAAGCTGCTCCACCGCCTCGGCATCTCCCACCACCGCCGCTACCGCTTCCCCCCGAAACCGGGTCTCTTCCTCCGCGAACACCGGCTGGTCGGCGAACGGCGGAATCACTCCGTAACGGTTTTCTCCTGGGACATCTTTCGCAGTCAAAACCGCGTGAATTCCCGGGTGTGACGCCACGAAAGCTTCGAGATTTCCGAAGCGGAAGCGCGCCCGGTCATAAGGACTGCGGATGGCCCGCGCTACCAGCGCTCCGGAGGGAATCCCGTCCGCGCCAAAAATCTCAGTGCCTTCTACCTTGGGCTTGCCGTCCAGCCGTGCCAGCCTCTTGCCCACCGCTTCGCCTGCCCCTGCCATAACCTCATCCTGCTGGACGTTCGCCTGCAGAATTGCGTGAATTATTTTCCGATATCCGGTGCACCGGCACAGCACGCCCCCAATCGCGTCCATCACCTCGGCTTCTGAAGGATTGGGATTGCGCTCCAGCAGCGCCGTCGCTGCCATCAGCATGCCCGGAGTGCAGATGCCGCACTGTGCGGCTCCGTGGCGGAGAAATGAATCCTGCAGGCGTCCGCATAATGGCGGGCGTTGCGGCAATCCTTCCACGGTCGTTATCTCGCAGGCTTCCGCCTGCCCGGCTGCCACCAGGCAGGCCGTGACTGGCTGCCCATCGAGCAACACCGTGCACGCCCCGCAATCGCCCGCGTCACATCCCACCTTGGTGCCGGTTAGCCCAAGCTGCTCGCGCAGCACCCTCGACAGCCGCTCCAGCGGGCTGACAGCAACCTCCACGGCGCGCCCATTCACCGTGAAATTCAGCCGCGTCTCTGTGCTCGCCTTGGGCGTCTCCAGCGTCGCCATCTCAGCTATTCCTCATGCATGCTTCCAGCCCGCGCGCCACCAGCGTCAGCGCGGCCTGGTAGCGATACCCCGCAGTCGCGCGCACATCGTCAATCGGTGAAAGCGCCGCCAGGTGCTCCGGACGAACCGTGGCTCCGATGCCCGGTGTGGCGGGCATTCCCTTCAGTTCCTGCTCCAGCCCCGTGAGCCGTTGTGCCCGCGCCGAGCACGCGCCCACCGCAATGCGCGCCTCTTTCACCCTCCCGCTATCCACCCTCACCACGGCAGCCACCATGACAATGGAAATCACCAGGTAGCGCCGCGCTCCCAGCTTCAGAAATACCGACTCGGCATCATCCATCTCACGCGGCACAATTACCGCTGTCAGAATTTCGTCCTGCCGCCGCTGCGTCTTGCGGTTCCCTACAATGAATTTCGCCAATGGCATCCGCCGTTTTCCTGAGCATGACAGCAACTCCACTTCCGCATCCAGCGCCAGCAGCGGCGGCACGCTGTCGGCCGCCGGCGACGCGTTGCACAGGTTGCCGGCCAGCGTTCCCCGGTTCTGTATCTGCACTCCTCCGATTTCTCGCGCCGCGCTTTTCAGTGCGTCGTAGCAGCGGGGCAGGGAACTGGCCAGCAGTTCACTCCAGGTCGTCAGCCCCCCGATACGGATCTCATTCGCGGTACTGGACACTCCTTTCATCTCCCCGATTCGCGAGATGTCAACCACGCTCCCCGTCACTGGCCGGTCCCCCAGGCTGGGATAAAAATCAGTGCCTCCCGCCAGCACGCTGCCCCCCGTCTCGGCCAGCAGATGGATGGCTTCGTCAAGGGTTTGGGGACGCGCGTAGCGGTTCATGGCTCGGGACGCTCGTGGACGGAAACGCGGCAGGATCTCGCTCCGCCGCGCAGTGCGCGCTATTCTGGCATGAATCCCAGGGTTTGCAAAGTTCTGCGCCGCGTTTACCTTTCTCCATTTTTGCAGGCATGTGCTAAAGTCTCGCCTGCGTCAAGCAAGGAGGCGCAATCCCTTGCCCATCCCGGTTAAGACCGTTCTTTGGCAGGTTGATCTGCAGCGCGATTTCATCCTTCCCGGCGGCGCTCTCTACGTCCAGGGAGCGGAGCGCCTTCTGCCCAACATCGGCCGGCTGGTTGATCTGGCTCGCAACCGGCGCGCTTTCCTCATTTCCAGCGCCTGCCAGCACACCCCCAATGACCCTGAGTTCAGCGAGTTCCCCCCGCATTGCCTGCGCGGCACGCCCGGCGCCGATCTGCTTCCCGAGGCTCGCGCCGGGGATCTTTACACCGTTCCCAACGACCACGCTTTTGTCTTGCCGGGTGACCTGTTGCAGAGCGAGCAGGTTCTGTTCGAAAAGCAGAATATCAACGTGTTTACTAATCCCCACGTCGGCGCCACTGTGGATCGGTTTCCCCCCGATACGGAATTCATCGTCTTCGGAGTGGTCACGGAATATTGCGTTCAGATGGCGGCCAACGGCCTGCTCGACCGCGGCCGCCGTACCGCCGTCGTGGTGGACGCCATTGAAACCCTGAATAAAGAGGCCGGCCAGAAAACCCTGTCGCAGCTCGCCGCCCGCGGCGCCCGCCTCATCCATACCGATGAGGTGTGCCGTTCCGGATCCCCATCCCGGCAAGCGGATCCCGTGCCGCGCTGATTCCGGGGCTGCCTTCGCACTGAGCTGGCCACACTGATTCCGAAGTGAGTGGACGCACTTGCCACCCGTTACCCTTTGCGCCTCTCATCCCGAGCGAGAGTGACCCGAGCGTCGCGAGGGAGCGCGAATCGAGAGACCTTGCGCTTTCACGCACGCCCCTGCATTTCGCTCGAAGGACAATATGAGTGTGGAAGCGTGCGGCTTCAGCCGCACGAAAACGGGCGCCAAGGAAATCGGACTTCAGCCCCGGGCTCCTCACCCCCCGTAAGCCGCTCGCCGCACAAACTGTCCGCGCCCAGCCCGTCCCAGGAATTTGTCGCCCTGCACAATGACTTCGCCACGTGACATTACGGTATCCGGCATGCCCGTGACTTCGATTCCTTCAAACATGGAGTAATCCACTCGCATGTGGTGGGTTTTGGCGCTGATTTTGTGCTTGCGCTTGGGGTCGAAGATTACCAGGTCGGCATCCGCCCCCGCGGCGATTGTTCCCTTGCGCGGATAGAGGCCAAACAGCTTGGCCGGCGTGGTCGAAACCAGCTCTACAAACCGATTGACGCTGAAGCGCCCGCCGGCCACTCCTCCGCTATACACCAGGCTCATCCGGTGCTCGATGCCCGGCCCGCCGTTGGGAATTTTCGTGAAGTCATCCTTCCCGAGTTCCTTTTGTTCTTTAAAGCAGAACGGACAGTGATCGGTGGAAACTACTTCCAACGCGTTCTGCTTCAGCCCCTCCCACAGCTTCTGCTGGTGCCACTTCTCCCGCAGCGGCGGCGTGAAAACGTATTTCGCGCCCTCAAACCCGGGAACATCGAAGTTTTCAAGGGAAAGGTACAGGTATTGCGGGCAGGTTTCCGCATGTACCGGCAATCCCCGGTCTCGCGCCTCGCGCACCTTCTCCAGCGCGTCGTTGCAGCTCAAATGCACAATGTAAACCGGCGCGTGCGCCATTTCCGCCAGCGCTATGGCCCGCGCCGTGGCCTCCGCTTCCGCCGTGGTCGGCCGCGTCAGCGCGTGATACTTGGGCGC
>DATJFA010000601.1:0-4341 GCA_035496015.1 Terriglobales bacterium
CGCCTGAGGACGCTTATTTGACTAGCTGTAAGACCTCTTGTAACGTGTACTGAGGCATTTACCCGGTTCTGATTCCTCGGAGGTACAGATGTTAGAAGGCCTGTTCCAACCCATGCACCTGCTGGTGATCTTCGCGATCGCCCTTTTTGTCTTCGGTCCCAAGAAGCTTCCCGAATTGGGAAAGGGGATCGGCGAGGGCATCAAGGCGCTTAAGGAAGGTCTGCGCGACGAATCCAAAACCGCCGCCACAACCGCCAGCGTCAGCGACAAGACCAGCGAACAGGTCACCAAGAGCTAATTGTCGGGCTGACCGCCCCTATTATTCGTGAGAACACCCCTATCCCTGGTGGTACCACTACGCTTTCCCGCCGTTTTCTAGCTGCATAGGCACGAAAGATCAACGCGAGGAGCCAAGCGGTTTGCTGCGCTTGCCGGCGAGCGCTTCCAGTGGCGGAAAGGACTCGGGCTGAGTGAAGGTGCGTTCAGGAGGCTGCATGCCGGTGCTAACAGCGTGCACAAACATGTCGATCGCCATGCCGGTATTAGCAGGATTCACCACGGTGGCAGCCAGCAAGCCGCTGCGCACCCATGCCTGGCCGGTCTGTGGCAGGCCGTCGCAGCCGGTATAAGGAAGGCTAAGCCAGCGTTCACGCTCGGTGATGCTGGTTTGCTCCTGGAAGGCCTTGCGCGCGCCCAAGGCCATGGAATCATCCTGCCCCGCTACCAAATCAATGTGCATCTCGCGCGAAGTGCACAGCTTTAACCAGGAAGACACTGCCTGGTACGAGCTGATTTCTGTCCACTTCCCCTTCAGCATGCGCACCTGCACATTCCCCGGCTTGGTCTCATACATGCCCGTAGTCCTCTGCTGGGCGGCGGAGCTGCCGGAAGGTCCCTGAATACACAAGACAAAGCCACCCTGGGGCAGCAGGGCGGCGAATTGGCGTCCCTGAATGCGGCCAATTTCCTCGTGGTCGGAAGTGATTGAGAAAACAGGGGCCTTGCAGTTCCTGCGCAGCTCGGGAATGTACTCCACTTCGCGGTTCAAAATCACCCAGCCAATGCCGGCTGCAGCCGCGGCGGCGCCCACCTGCGGCAAACCCGTGCCGCCTGCGGGCTCAAAAATAATACCGTCCGGCCGCGGCCCGGATGATTGGATAACCTTAAGCAGCTGCTGGCTTTGGGTAATGGCGTCGTTATCGGCCTGGATGATCTGCACATCCACATTCAAGCGCCGAGCCACATCTTTGGCAGAGTTGGCCTGCTCGACCTGGTAATCGTTGTCGTCCGTCGGCAGGGAAACCAGCAAGTTCAGCTTCTTCACGACCCGATGCCCCTTTACATAATCATACCCCCGTTGCGAGCAGAAGATGGCTTACGTCGGTAAGGTCTGATTTCCCCCCACACCGGGGCGATCGATGGCGTTCGCCCCAGTGCTAAAATGCGCGGTTCGCCCGAGGAGACGCTCTGATGCTGCGCAAATGCTTGATCCTGCTGGCGCTAGTACCTTTGTCCGCCCTTTTAGCGTGGCCGCAAAACAAACTTTCCGTGCATTGGGAGGAGCTGACAGCCCCCGATTTCGTGCGCGCCATTCACCAGGCTCAGGGCACATGTCTGCTGCCATTTGGGATCCTGGAGAAACACGGGCCGCACCTGCCCCTGGGCAATGATTTGATTAACGCCCGCTACATTGCTTTGCACGCGGCGGAGCAGGAATACGCGGTGGTGTTTCCCGAGTACTACTTCGGTCAGATTTTTGAAGCCAAGCACCAGCCGGGCACCATTGCCTACAGCCCGCAGATGCAGTTGGACTTGCTGCAGGAAACCACGGACGAGATGGCGCGCAATGGCTGCAAGAAGGTAGTCATTGTGAACGGGCACGGCGGCAACGAGCACCTGTTGCCGTTTTTCGCCCAGTCGCAGCTTTATAAAGCGCATGATTACGTGGTTTACATCTATGCCCACGGGGAAGTGCCGCCGGGAGGGCCGCCAAAGAAAACAACCGTGGATGAACATGCCGGGGAGGCAGAAACTTCCGATACATTAATTTCGCGTCCCGACCTGGCGCACATGGATCGAGCCAAAGAGCAGTCGGGCGCCGACCTCAACCGGCAACACTTACCCGCCAACGTTTACACCGGCATCTGGTGGTATGCGAAGTTCCCCAACCACTACGCAGGAGAAGGCTCGGCGGCCACCAAGGAGCTGGGCGCATACCGCATGAACGCTCAAATCAATGACCTGGTGCAGGCGATTCGGGCCATTAAAGCAGACAGCGTGAGCCTGCAATTACAGAATGAGTTCTACCAGAAGAGCACGCACCCGCTGGATACGCAGCAGTAGCCTGCCTGTGAGCTCTACTTTGGCGGATAAGGTACTGCTAGAGGCTCACCGGGCTTGATATCGAATGGCGGCATTTGGTTGTGAATATTGAGTGCCGCCACGCGCCAGACGCGGACATTCCTTACCGCAACAATAGTGTCAATTTCGCCGTGCGGCGGAATCCGCGTGCAAACATGGTGTCTCCCTTGTTCATGATAGGTACGGAGGCGAACGCCGAAAGCAGGTCATGGGTGGTGTGTCGCTTCTTTTTGCGTGCCCTGCGGAATTTTCCTCAAGCGGCGCGGCACCGCTTGAGTCTGAGAGACCTGCCCTAACTACTGCAGGTGGACGGTGGCGCATCGCCCATTGGGTTTAGCCCAATAGCTCAGAGGTGAAACGGGAGCCGATCACCGCATCCGCAATTGCCGGCACCTGGAGACCGGGCATGGGTTTAGCGGCAAAGAGGCGGCGGCAGGGCTTGGCCAACCAGCGCGCCCAGCGCGCCGACCAGGCGACGCGGGCACTATCGGTGGCTATTCCCGTATCGGCGTACATCTGGCGGTAGATTTTGGAGATGAGAACGAAGGCCAACTGGCTACGGCGCGATTTCAGGAAATGCGCGCGCCGCCAGATGGACTTTAGACTGTAGAAGCTATCCCAAACTTTCTGGGTATGATCGCGCACTTCCTCAGCGGACATGACTGGGTGCGCCCAATACAGTTTGGGACGATGGGCCATCGGTATCAGCCAGCGCCGGGTAATGGGAACACCGGCGATTTGCGGCGGATGATCGCCCATACTCTTCTCCCAGCGATCAAAGTCCACGGTGCCGGGAAAAGGAGTCAACATCACGAACTGGGCAAACGTGACCTGGGCGCGCTGGGCGATCTCCGCAGTGGCGCTAAAGGTTTCTGGACGATCGCTAGGCAGCCCGAAAATGAAGGAGCCGAGCACGCGCACTCCATGGCTCTGAAAGGTCTGAAGGCGTTCGACCAGGCTTTCACCGGCTGAATTGAAGTCCTTGAAGACATTTTTCAGTCCTTCGGGGGTAACCGATTCCACGCCGACGAGAGCGCCCTTGATGCGCGCCGCCCGCATGGCTTCCAGGAAATCCGGGTCTTCGGCCGCTTCCATGGTGATCTGGGTGAAGAAAATCATGTCGGATGGAAGCTGCGCCAGCCGTGCCATTAATTCGAAGCGCTCCTGGCGGAGGGTGCGCAACTCCTGCAGCCGGGCCGTGTTGCCCTGCTCAGCCGCCAGGCGAAGGTCGGTCAGGGTGACAGGATAAAAGTTGTCATCAGCCAAGGCGACAAAACGGAAGCCCAGGCGCCGGAGTTGCACAATTTCCTCGATCACGACGTCCGAGGAGCGTTGGCGCGGGCGCTGCCCGTCCGTACGCCAGACGGAACAAAAGGAACAATGCTTGGGACATCCGCGGACGGTCTGCACAGAGGCCCACATGTAGCGATTGCGCGGAACCAGGTCCCAACGCGCCGGCAAGAAACTGCCGGCCTCAATGCGGCCGCCATGGTAGACGGACTGGGGCTTGCCTTGGCGGCAGCCGGCCAGCGCCAGAGGCCAGGCGAGATCGCCATCGCCGGTCACCACCGCGTGTGCCGCTCCCAGTTCAGCCGCTTCTTGCGGGTACAAGGTGGCGTGAATGCCGCCGAAAATTACGTAAGCGCCGCGGGCGCGCGCTTGCCGGCCAATCTCATAGCCGCGCAGCGCGTTAGCGGTGTGAATGCCAATGCCCACAACATCGCCGCTCTGCACGGTTTCGAGATTGATTTTTTCCAGCGTTTCATCCACCAATTGAGGGTCGCCAAACTCTCTGGGTGTGGCTCCAGCCAGCACGTAGAGCCAACGGGGGGTGATAACAGCAGTACCGAAGGAGACGTCGCTAGGATTAACCAGGTGCACCTTCATTCGCAGTTTAGCCTCGCTGACTGCAACTGGGGCAGACGCACGCATTCCGGAAAGCCACTCCCAGACCGCGGTGCTGAGATCAACGTTTTCCTA
>DATJFA010000602.1:0-4814 GCA_035496015.1 Terriglobales bacterium
CACTTTATCCTGGTGTTCGATGACGGGAACTTTTCTGAATTCGGAACCTTCAGCATTACCGACTGGATAGCCCGCACCCCACCCAGCGTCCTGGCCCGCAACCTGGGATTGCCGCAGGGGGTATATGCCTCCATGCCCAAGGAGGAGGCCTACATCATTCCGGGCAAGGTTCCGCCAGCCGTGCCGGAACAACTGCGCAACGGCAACCCCAACGAAAACCAGTTTCCGCACAAATACCGGCTGCTGGCTTCCAAAGCGTATACATTTCCCGGCGGCGAAGAGCGCATTGTTTCCTCCAAGGAATTTCCCATTCAGACCACACTGACCGGTGTCATTCAGGACCTGAAGCCGGGGGCGCTCCGGGAAATGCACTGGCATCCGAACGCTGACGAGTGGCAGTTTTATATTTCCGGCAAGTCGCGAGTGACTATTTTTGGCGCCCATGGGCGCACCGCCACGGAGGAGTTCGCCCCGGGCCAGATCGCGTTTATCAAGCAGGGATTCGGGCACTTCGTGGAGCAGATTGGCGACCAGCCCACCCGGATCCTGATTTTGTTCAACAACCCGGTGTACGAGGAGATTTCCATCTCCTCGTGGCTGGGAGCCAATCCTCCTTCGATGATTGCCGACAACTTCGGCTTGTCGCAAACCCAGGTGGCGCATCTGCCCAAGGGCGCTCTCGGCATCATCGCCTGAGGGCCCGGAGTAGGCTATCTAGTCTCAGACCGCCGGCTAACGTCGGCGAGACGGCGTACTGCGCCCGATTAGGAAAAAAGCCCGCCATCTGTCATCATCAAAGTTCACCTACATTCCTTCTGGGAGAACTAAGTTGAGCGAGACACTCGCGAAGAAGCGCCTGGCGGTGCTGGGCGCAGGCAAAATGGGCGGCATTCTGCTGCAGGCTTTTCTCAAGAGCGGCGTGGTTGCCGCCGAGAACCTGTGCGCCACGGTGGCGCACCAGGAGCGGGCCCAGGCCCTGGCGCGGCAACTGAATATCCCGGTGACTTGCGACAATGCAGCCGCCGCCAAAAACGCGGACGTTGTTCTGCTCTGCGTCAAGCCGCAGGCAGTGGGAGAAGTCTTGCAGCAGATTCGGCCGGAGATCGGTCCCGAGCAGGTGGTGATCTCCGTGGCTGCCTCCGTGCCCACCAGCTACATAGAAGAGCGCTTGCCGGCGAAGGTGCCCGTTGTGCGCGCCATGCCCAACACGCCCGCCATGGTGGGCGCGGGCATTAGCGGGATATGCGCCGGGTCACATGCCACCAGCCAGCATCTCCATATGGGCTGCCGCCTGTTCGATACGGTGGGCAAGACTGTGATCGTGGATGAAAAGCACATGGACGCGGTGACTGGGCTTTCGGCCAGCGGTCCTGCTTTCATTTACATCGTTCTGGAATCGCTGGCCGAAGCGGGCGTGAAAGTGGGCCTGCCCCGAGACCTGGCTACATTGCTGGCGGCCCAGACCACGCTGGGCGCTTCCCGTGTGGTGCTCGAAACCGGCAGCCATCCGGCCCTGCTTAAAGACGCTGTGACCACGCCGGCCGGCTGCACCATTGACGGCATTCTTGAGCTGGAAGAAGGCAAGCTGCGCGTCACGTTGATCAAGGCAGTAGTGAAGGCGACGCAGCGGGCGAAAGAATTGCTGTTCGCGTAGAACAGCGCGGCCGCAACAAATCCAATACGCAGGACCTCCGTCTATTTTCTTTTCCAGCGCACGCCCTGCTTGGTGTTTTCCACCACAATGCCGGCCTGGGCTAGCTGCGCTCGGATGGCGTCGGATTTGCCGAAGTCGCGGGCTTTGCGGGCGCGTTCGTGCTCGGCTACCAGGGCGTCTACCTGATCGTCAGGCAAGCCGTTAGAGCCGGCAACCTCCACAAGTTCCTTTGCGGCTTGCTCCAGCTTGCCTTCTGTCTTGGCCCAATCGAGGATGTGGCGCATTCGGGGAGCGTCATCATCGCGCAGCACGGCGAAAATTTCTTCAAACTGCCGCAATGCCTGCTGCAGAGGCGGAACATCGCCGCTAGTAATGTGGCCGGCGTCGGCCGCCGCATTGGCTTGGCGTACCATCTCAAACAACGCGCCTAGCGCTTGCGGGGTGTTCAGATCGTCTTCCAGGCCGGCGCGCATCTTGTCCATGGTTTCGCGAGCCAGTTTGCCGAGCGCACCCTCGGGCCCCTGCGGGAAACGGTCCGTCTTAAGTCGTGTTTCAAAATTGCGCAGCCGCTCGACAGAATTGGCCGCCTGTTTAAGCGCTTCGAATGTGAAGTTCAGCTGTGTGCGGTAGTGTCCGGAAGCCAGCAGGAAGCGGATAGACGACGGCTTGTGGCCTTTCAGCACCAGATCGCGCAGGGTGTAGAAGTTTCCCAGGCTTTTGGACATCTTCTCGCCCTCAACCAGCAGGAAGCGGACATGGAACCAGTAGCGTACGAAGGGCTGGCCTGTTTCCGCCTCCGACTGCGCGATTTCGTTCTCATGGTGCGGGAACACCAGGTCCTCGCCCCCGGCGTGCAGGTCGAAGGTCGGTCCCAGCAGCATGGTAGACATCACCGAGCACTCGATGTGCCAGCCCGGCCGCCCAGGTCCGATTTCCGTCTCCCAGAACGCCTCGCTGGGTTTAGGCGCCTTCCAAAGAGCGAAGTCGCGAGCATTGTCCTTGTCGTACTCATCCACATCTACGCGCGCGCCCACCTCGATGCCGGAGAAGTCCTTTTTCGAGAGCTTTCCGTATCCGCGGAATTTGGCAATGCGGAAGTAGTAGGAGCCATCGTCGGTACGGTAGGCGTAGCCCTTCTCCTGCAATTGCGCGATGAACCGCGCCATCTCAGGGATGTGGTCAGTGGCACGTACTAGTTCCGGGCGCTCGATGCGGAGCGTTTCAATGTCCTCCAGGAAAGCGTGTTCGTATTTGCGGGTGTAGTCGCGGACACTAACGCCGGCCTTGGCGGAGTTGCGAATGATCTTGTCGTCCACATCGGTAATGTTCATGACGTGGCGCAGTTGGTAGCCGTCCTGGCGCAGGAAACGGTGCAGCACGTCCACCGCAACGAAAGTGCGGAAGTTGCCGATGTGGCCGTAATCGTAAACCGTGGGCCCACAGGCGTACATGCGCACACTTCGATTTTCCAGAGGCTTGAATTCCTCGATTTTGCCGGAAAGCGTGTTGAACAGGCGCAAAGGCATCGTGGCAGTGCCGAATTCAGGTGAAACTTGATTTTAGGTGGGCGCGCAAAAGGGGGTCAAATCTAGAGATCAGTCGACGGCTGAAGGCCGGTTGCTCGCCTTATTGCCGGCAGAGGGGTGCTGTTGTTCGACCGCGTGTAAGCGCTGAATGCCTAGAAAAGCGTAGTGAACGCCGGAAATAATGGTGAAGGCGAAGGTGGCCCACAAAGCTATCAAGCGCGCAACGTAGATCCACTCGGCTCGATAGACGGGCAGCAGAAGAACGAGGAAGACCGCCAGCACCTGTGAAGTGGTATTAGCTTTGCCGAAAACGGAGGGTCGGAAGTCCCGCAGATTGGCGGTGACATACAGCAAGGCACTCACCAGCAGGATGGAAATGTCACGTCCAAAGACCACAACCGTGAACTTCCAGGGGATGCGGTGCAATACGGAGAGCACCAGGAACATGGTGCTCATAAGCATCTTGTCAGCAATCGGGTCAAGGTACTGTCCAAGCATGGTCTGCTGGTGCAGGCGGCGGGCCAGTTGGCCATCAAAGAAGTCGGTGATTCCAGCAGCCACGAACAGGCCAAGCGCCCACTCATTGTGTCCGCCCAGCAGGCTGAGCACGATGAAAGGCAGAAAGATCATGCGCAGCAGGGTGAGCTGATTGGGAAGGTGGAAAAATTGGCCGAGCTTCACTGCCGTTCTCCCGGAGCGGCGGCATCTCCGAAAAGGCGGACGGGATCGCGCCCTGTCTGAACCCGGAAGCGCTCGCACAAGGAAGGCAAGCCGCCCGCGTGTACGTCCAGTTCCATGCGCTCTACGCGGTGCATGGGAAAAAACACGGTGGCAGGAGTGAAGGGCTCTCCGGCCTTTATCATGGCGGCTGAATCGTCGAACGATTCCAGGTCAATGCCGCGCAGGCTGATGCCGGCTTCACTCAGGGCCAGCAACTGACCCCAGAACTTCTCCCGCGGGTCGCCCAGCGCCAGCAGCACCATGGCGCCGGCGTAAAAAGGTCCTTGAGCGGCGTTCGCCCGCATAACCGCCTTGGATGTTGGCTCCACACAGGAATTTTCTGCGTCCAGGGCGCACTTTGCAACTGCTTCGAAAGGTGCACTGTGATTGTGGATTAGACACCGGCCGCCTGCGACGCGGAAGGGATGCCGGCTTGCTCTCTTATTGCCAGACACACGAACACAAACAGGACTGCGAACCCGATGACGGAAAACTGCAGGTGAGCAAACTTTGCCACTGGTTCCAGCAGAGGCAGACCGTAGCAAAGGTACAAAAGCACTCGCACCGGCGTCACGGTTGCTTGTCCGTCTTGCAAAACCCAGCTTCCTAGAAGCAGGAAGGCCGGGGCCAGGATCACCAGATCGTAGGCCATAAGGTGGGGGGCCGCCAGCACCGTAGCAATCAGCAGGGCAGCATAACGCGGGGCTAGGGACGCGCGGCTTCGCCAGCAGAGTACCGCGAGGCCTAACACGGCTATGGCGCTGAACCCGTAAAGCACCGTGGCGACTGCTCTCCATGGCATCAGCAAAAGCCAGAATCCGCGGAGTGAGTGCAACTGGTAGAGCCTGGGCTCGATAAATGGCAGCGTCTGGCTGGTTCGCAGGAGAGAGTTGAAATATTGTTTCATTACTGCG
>DATJFA010000603.1:0-6356 GCA_035496015.1 Terriglobales bacterium
CTGGGGGCCGTCGAAAACGTACTGCTTCTCAACCTTCTCCCACGGCAGCTCGCGGCGCTTCCGGCTCAGCTCATCGCGCAGGCGCGTGAACTCCTTCTCTTTCTTCAGCAGCTCCTTGCGCGCTGCCACCCACTCCTCTCGCGGAACCACCTTGGTTGTCGGTCTGCCACTCATCGCTGTCGCCATAACTGCTTCTCCTTTCCTGCTCTAAAGCTGGAACTCCTTTATGGGCGCGAACAAATCGCGCCAGCAGGGCTATAACGCTGCCGCCCGACAAAACGCCGCCCACAATCCATCCCGCGCTCGCCAGGCACTCCGGGCACATAAATCTCTCCTTACCGCCTACCGCGAACCGCCTTCGGCCCGGGCGCGTATGCGCGAAAGGATGTGCGTCCAGCCCTGGTTCACCCCACGCCGGTGCTCATCCTCGATCATCCCCAGCGCCTTGTGGTGAAACCGGATCAGGGTTCCTCCCTGCTCCTCGCTCAGCCGGTACTGCACATTCGAAGTCACCGCATAGGACATGAACAGCGGCCCGGTAATCTCCAGCAGTGTCGGCCGCTTGATCGCCTGTACATGCCCCCACAGATGGCCGTTGTTCTCGCCCAGATCGCGGAACCATCGCCCTCCTGGCCAGGGCTCGATCTTCATCGGCATCTTTCTGCCGTCGGGTGTGTCGTTCTCCGGCCCGAGTTGTTCCAGCAGGGCGGCAAATGTCTTCTCCAGAGTGGCCTTCACCTGGATTTCCTGCGTCACAACCAGCGAAAGATTTTCCAGACTCAATGCTGTCGAAACCATGTTTCCTCCTCACCTGTCTGTGCTTAACCCGTGCCCGGATTTCCACTATTTGCTTCCGCCCGTTCCTTGATGCGGCCCAACTGATGCGCCCAGAGACGTTCGAACCTTTTGCTCCACTCGTACATCGGCCGGATAGCTTCCGCGTTCGTCTGATAAAGCCTGTGCCTGCCGTGGCGGCGTACCCCAACCAGCCCAACATTCCTCAGGACTCGCAGGTGCTTCGATACCGACGGTTGTTCCAGGCCGAGGCCGGCCACGATTTCGCTCACCGGCCTCTCCTGAGTGGCCAGAAACTCCAGGATTTGTCGCCTCCGCGGCTCGGCTACCGCGTTGAACGCGTCCGAGGTTGTGGCTGCCCGCGGCATGATTTTCGGAGTTTACATTCCCATATGGTTATATGTCAACTCGCAGCCACTTAGAGTCATGTCGCCCCCCAAAGTGACATTCATTTTTTTCAGTTTGTCGAGACCTGCTCTTTACAAAACGCACGACTTCTTTCCGCCCCCGGGTTGGGCAATAAAGACGAGTCGAGGCGGACTTCCATGCATCCCAATAAGGGGTATCATTTAGCTATGCGGCGGCTGCTCAGTTCGGCGGCGATAATGCTGGCAATGGCCCTGCTGGGGCCGCTTTCCGGCGCTCAGGTGCGCGGGACGCCCGCTCCTGAAGGCCAACACCATACGGGAAGATCGTCCACGGTTGCGCCACAGGGACACGCAGGCGTGATGCCCACCCCTATCGGAGTTTCGCCCGCGCCGGCTCCCGCGTTTCCCACTCCCACTCCCATCGGCGTGCCGCCCATGTTGCCGGTGCCAGGCACAAATAACACGGCCAGCAGCGGCTTCCATCATCATCACCATGATTCCGATGATTTTGCGCGCGGCGCTTACCCGGTGTACGTGCCCTACCCCGTTGTGGTGGATCCGTATTCGATGTACCAGGCATCGCCCGATCAGGCCGATGAGGAAACAGACGACCCGCCCGTTGCGCAGGGTCCTACCGTGTTTGAGCGCCGCACACCAGGCGACCTAACTGCCACCCAGAGCTTCGCGGCGGAACCGCCGGCAGAAGCCACGGCGCCGGCAGCGCCCGACGCTTCTCCCGCGCAACCCGAGTCGGCCAGCAGCCAGCCCGTGCAGCCGCAGGAGCCCAATGTGCTCGTGTTCCGCGATGGCCATCAGCTGCAAGTTCAGAACTACGCCATCGTGGGCGACTTCTTGTACGATTTCACCCCGGGGCACGCCCGCAAGGTTCCGCTTTCGCAGCTCGACCTTCCCGCCACGGTGAAGGCCAATGACGAGCGTGGCCTGGATTTCACGCTGCCCGGCTCCAAAGGTGGGTCGTAGGTCGGGGCGCACCCGGCAAAACGCACGGCTGTGAGCCGCGGAGCGGCAACAGAATGTAGCCCCGGGCGTAAGCCCGGGGTACAAAGTGAAGCAAATTGATAGCCCCAGCGGGGCGAAAGAACGTTCTCACACAGGCTCAAAACTTTTGGGTACGCTCGTTAGAAAGATTCGCTAGTCCCGCAGGGACTGCACCTCGGAGGCACTCATGCGCGCTGATCGCGTTGAACTTTCCTGGGACCCTGGCAAATCCAATTGGCTGCTCCGCATTGTCACCGGCGAAGAAGTCATTCGCCGCCACTGTTCCCTGCCCAAAGACGCCGACCAGCAGGCGCTTCGTTCCGCCGCCACCCAAACCCTGCGCGACGAGGGCTACGAGCCCGACGTCGCCACCCTCAACATCAACCGCTGAAACCTTTCCTCCTGTCGGGCGGGCTAACCAGCCCCGCCCCAGTCGAGGGACCTTGCGTTTGGTTTTTGCCGCTGGGCTCCGCTTCTGAAATGTCGTTCTAAGCGGTTCAGTTAGGGCTACTGCAGCGGAATCCGGTAAATGTTCCGGCGGGTAGTACTGCGCACAAACGCATACACCGTGCCATTCAGCGCTGCTTGCACGCCGTGCTGCATCACCTTTACACCCTTCACTTGCGAAGCATCGGCGCCTCCCGTCAGTCCACTGGCTGGTAGTGCCGGAAGCCCGGAGCCTGCTTGCAGCGGTAGCGCATAGTTCACCTTCTCCGCCTCCTGTTCGAACGCCAGGTACATGAACTTGCCCTCTGCATCCCAGCGCGGCCTGCAGAGCGCCCGGCAAATGATGACTGGCATACCCGATTCCACTGGGAAAGCCATCACCGCGTATGGTCGTTCTTCGTCGGAGCCGCCGGCAGTGGCCACCGCCCAACGGCCCGTGGGCGAGATTCCCACGAAATCAAGTATCTTCGCTTCGGTAACCTTTCGCAATTCCGTCCCGTCGAGTCTGACCCGGTAGAGAAAATTCGATGGGCCTTCCAAGCCTCGAAAAATCAGCTCCTCGTTGGGCAAAAAGCGGGGCGTGTCCTCTTCGCTGCCATGCGTGATTTGTCTGGGTGACGACCGATGGTTTGTGGCGGCCACCCAGATATGCGACTTGCGCTTTTCGTCCCGTTGCACGAAGGCAATCCGTTTCCCGTCATTCGAAACGGAATATTGCTCCATGGCGTAGCCGGGCAACATGCGCTCGCTCTTGCCGCTGGCCAGGTCCGCCTTCCACAATTCCGCACCCGGTCCCTGACCTGTCTCCATGATGAAATAAAGCAACTTTCCATCAGGAGAGAATTGCGGCAGGCCTGCGCTTCCTTCGGAAGAAATCTGCCGCTCGCCGCGCTCATCATGTACCCACACGGTGGAGTCGTCGCTGCCAACCGAGGTCAGCAGCGATTTGCCGTCAGCGGCCACCTCGATTCCTGCTTCCGAGGTTGGACCCGAGGTTAGCTGTTCCGGCTGCCCGTCCGGGAAGCGTTGCCGCCAGATGTGATACCTGTCGCCTTGGCTCGTATTCACATAAATCCATTTCCCATCGCTGGACCAGGCTCCCGCCAGGCAGGCGGTGCCGGGCGGTCCGACTTCTCTCGCTGGCCCGCCTTGAAAAGGCACCACGCGGCAAGGCAGCAGCTCCCCGCGGCGGTCCATCTCCACCACCAATACCCAGTGGCCGTCCGGAGAAAGGTAAGAATGGTGGGCCATGCTGCGGTCTCCCGGCGGAATGTAGACATCACGGCTATGGCCACGCGCTTCGTCGCTGGTGACCACCGCCATGTGCAGCCCTTCCTTGATCTCGGAAAACAGCAGCCGCTTCCCCTTCTCAATCCAGGTCAGGGAGGAGGAATTGGGCAGCATGAGATGAGGCTCGCCGCCGAGCACCGGCACCACCCAGGTGTCCCAGGGATCAACCGTGCCATACGCAATCTTTGACCCATCGGGCGAGAACGCCGGGCTCAGCTTCATGCGACCATCGTGCGTAAGCTGGACCGGCTCGCCATCGGGAAGCAGCTTCACGTAAATGTCCCCGGTAGAAAGAAACGGATCGTCCCCGCGAATGAAGGCCAGCATGCGCCCGTCCGGCGAAAGCGCCGGATACACGGCTGAATCCGCGAAAAAGGTGAGCTGCTGCCATTGGCTGCTGGCAGGCGCGGTCGGCTTGCTGGACTTGTAGATTACGAGGCCCGCAATCACCGCCACCATGAAGAGAATGCCGGCCGCCCACCACCCCATGTGGTGCAAACCGCCCTTCACGCTCACCGGTGAGACGACCGCGGTTTTGCCCGACTCGCTGTCCCGCTTCAGCCGCTTCAGGTCCGACCGCAGTTCCGCCGCCGACTGGTAGCGTAACTCCCGGTCCTTTTCCAGAAGCTTGCTCAGGATCCGCTCCAGCTCCTGCGGAAATTTCGGGTTCAGGCGTGAAACCGGTGCCGGCTCCCGGTTCAGAATGGCGTCGAAGATCAGCGCCGTGCTGTTCCCCGGGAAGGGCCCTTGTCCGGTTATGGTTTCGTAGAGCACCGCCCCCAGTGAAAACAGGTCTGAGCGCGCGTCCAGTTCCTCCCCCCGCGCCTGCTCTGGCGACATGTAGGCCACCGTGCCTAGCGCCGTACCCGGGCTGGTCAGGTGGGGATCGCCCAGGCTGGCGGTAAGGTCCGAAGCCTTGCTCGCGACCGCCGCACGCAAGTTGCGCGCCAGGCCGAAATCCATCAGCTTGGCCTGCCCATGCTCGCTTAGAAAAATGTTAGATGGCTTGATGTCGCGGTGCAGAATCCCTTTGCTGTGCGCCGCTTGCAGGGCATCGCTCAGCTGGATCCCAATTTCCAGTGCCATGTCCAGCGGCAGGGAGCCGCGCCACAACCGCTGTTGCAGCGTCTCGCCCTGCAGCAATTCCATGGCGATGAAGTATTCGCCCTCATGCTCCCCTACGTCGTAAATGGTGCAGATGTTGGGATGGTTGAGGGCTGAGGCGGCCCGTGCTTCCCGCTGCAGCCGTTCCCGAGCCTGCTCATCCCGCTGATTTTCCGGCACGAACTTGAGCGCCACTTCCCGGCCCAGGCGCGTGTCCTCGGCGGAATACACAACTCCCATGCCCCCCTGGCCCAACTTCCCGCTGATGCGATAGTGGGAGACTACCGCGCCCACCTGCATGTTCACGCCCCCAAGTTGGCGTAATCCTGCCCTCTGCACCTGCACTTGTCAATTTTTAGCCGATGTCATCCTGAGCGAGCGCGAATGCCCGAGCCGAAGGACCACTACAGAGCCAGCCTTCCCATCCCCGGCTCAGAGGAGTTTTGACCCGATCTTTCACGCCGATCAATCGTCCCCCGTAAGGCGTCAGCGGGAGTCGAGAGCCTGCCCTGAGCTTGCCGAAGGGACTTTGTGCTTCCAAAAACTCACACCTTCAGCTCCACAACCGTCGCTCCCCCGCCGCCTTCGTTCTGCGGCGGCTCGCTCACCGATGCCACCTGCGGGTGCTTCTGCAGCATCTGCCGCAGCGACTTCCTCAAAATCCCCATTCCGCTGCCATGCACCACCCGCACCCGTTGTAGGCCCGCGAGAAATGCACGGTCAATGAACTTCTCCACCGCGCTGGTCGCCTGGTCCACCGTTTGCCCGATCACATTGATCTCGGAGGGCGCGCTCAGGTCCTCTTTCTCCAGCTTGACGGAAATCCCGCGCGCCCGCGCCGCCGCCACCGGATTGTCCGCCGCCCGCGCCAGCACCTGCGCCACGTCATCATGCGGAACCCGCATCTTCATCGTGCCGACCTCCACCTCGTAGCCGCCCCCATCCAGCTTGCGCTTCACCACCCCCGTCCGGCCAAGCGACTTCAGCTTTACCGTATCGCCCTCGGCCACATGCTGCACTTCCTGCGGGCGCGCGTGCGGATCGCCCACGTCCGCCCCCGTATGGTGCGCCACGACCGCCGCATCGAACTGCTCCTTGAATTCCCGCCGCAAGCGCGCTATCCGCCGCTCCGCGTCCTTTGAAAGCTTCAGCGCCGCCGCCCGCTCCTGCACCGCCGCCACCATCTCCCGCGCCTGGTACTCGAAGTCACGCAGCACGCTTTCCAGTTTCTTCTCCATCTCCCGCACGCGGGCGCGCTGCTCCTTCATGCCCTCGGATTCCAGGTGAGCCCGCTCCCGCGCCAGCTCCTGCTCCCGCGATTGCAGCTGCAGGCGCTCGCCTTTCGCCTGGCGC
>DATJFA010000604.1:0-5684 GCA_035496015.1 Terriglobales bacterium
GAGGCCGAGAAGCTGGCAGATATCAGCCACCAGCACATAACATGAAACTCGCGTGAAGTCCTTCCTGTATGCGAACAGGTGCCCGCTAGCCAGCGCAGCTTCGTTGCGAGCCGTTTATCGCGGCATTGGCGGCCAGGGCAGGAAAGGAAGCGCGGCCCTGAGCCGGGAAAAGTAGGCGAACGCTTGTGGATCACGGCGCAGGGGCCCAACGACGAATTTACCCATCACGCCGCCGCCCATCGCGTAATACCCAATAGCCATGCCGCCCATAGCGGCATAGCCGATGGCCAGCCCTCCCGCGGCGACATAGCCCACGGCCAGTCCGCCGAGCGCCAGAAGACCAAGGGCGCCACCACCAAGCGCGATTGCACCCAGCGCCAGTCCGCCCAGAGCTAGGAAGCCGCAAGCCAGGCCACCCACCGCGATCACGCCGGTGGCCATGTCGCCAATGGCAATGATGCCCCGGGCATGGCCGCGCGTTTCATTCTTGCTGGGGTCAGGACCAACGGCGATGGAAAACAGCGGGTACTCAAGGATGGTAGCGGAAGATTGCCAGCGCATGGGGAGCGCCCTCCCACTCTTAGTATGGCCGCTACTCTGCCCTGGGTGCAATTAGCAACCCAGGGGCCTGCTCGCCGCCTCTCATTAACCGGAGACTCTCATGGCTAAACGCACCCGCAATTCGAGGTTCGACTCGTCCGACGGCGCAAGGTGCCTGCTCTGTGTCGATGACCATCCCGAGGTGCTGGCCATCATGGGGGAGTTTCTGCGCGTATCAGGCTATTCCGTGCTCACGGCTCCCAGCGGCGCGCGGGGGCTGCAACTGCTGCAGCGCAACCCCGTGGATGCCGTCATTCTGGATTACGAAATGCCCAAAATGGATGGAGCCGAACTGGCACTCAGGATTAAGTCTGACAGGCCGGAGCTCCCCGTCCTCATGTTTACCGGCTATCCGGCCGATGTTCCCGAGGACGTTCGCCGCTCGGTTGACGCATTCGTAGTAAAGGGAGATCCGGCGGAAAAGCTGCTGCAGACGATTCGCGACCTGGTGCCGTCAAACGGAGACCAGGTACGCCGGGTCAAGCGGAATGGCCGCAGCGCGGCTGCAGGCCGTCGCCTGCGCCGTCCCGCCTAAGTTTTGCAGTCGAGCCCAACGGTGGACAGGAGACGTTGCAAGCAACGTCTTCTACCGCGGCACATTCTTTTTTCTGCCAGTACACTCACTGGTAGAGACGTAACTTGTTACGTCTCTGTTAGCCGGCGCGGCAAACATCTCCTCGCTGCTGAAGCTCTCCACTTGACAGCCGCAGCCGCCGCGCACCACACTTCCTGCTCACAACATGCGCAACCTTGAACTTCTGCTTAGCGTAATCCTGCTGGTCGGCGGCTCTGCGCTGTGGGCGGCCGGCCCGGAACACTTCCCCAGCAACGAAGACATGCGGCACTTTCGCTCCCTGAGCGCGCCGCAGCTCTCGCCGGATGGCCGGCGGGTGCTGGTGGAAGTTGCCGACAGCACCGCCGATGGTGGCCGTCATCACCTGTGGCTGGTGGACCTGGACCACAACTCCAACCGCCAGCTCACCTTTACGCCGTCCGGCAAAAAAGATGACAAGGACCGGGGCGAAACTTCAGGCCGCTGGCTGCCCAACGGCGACATCGTGTTTCTGGCGCACCGCGGCGAGCATACGCAGCTTTTCCGCCTTCCCATGCAGGGCGGCGAAGCCACCGCCTTCGACCTGAAGATCATGCCGCCGGTGGATACGTCGAAAGCGCCGGACGCAGTTCCACCGCCCGGAGCGGATAAGAGCAAAGCTTCGCCAAGCCAGCCCCTGGAGCCCGTGGCCATTGACGTGTCCGGTTTTCAGATCGCACCCGACGGCAAGACTGTCGCCCTTTGGGCCAAGGACCCGGAAACGCCGGGAGAGAAGAAGCAGCACGACGACAAAGCCGATGCCACCTGGGTCAATCACGACCAGCACCTCACGCGGCTCTATCTGCTCGACCCGGCAAACTCGAAGCTGACCGTAGTGCCCGTGCCCGGTGACGTAGGACGAGTGGCATGGAGCGAGCAATCGGACCGCATGGCCGTGGAAGCCGAAACTCCCAACGGCGCCCGCGACCTGGGTCCGGCGGGCAGCATGTGGCTGGTGACCTTGAGCGACCCGCAGCATCCCAGCAAGCTCAGCGCTATTCCCCCGACCGCCAGCGGCCTGGTTTGGTCACCTGACGCTACAAATATCTACTACTTGGCGCAAGCCAAGCAGGACGCGCCACCTGGTTACAACGACCTCTACCAATTCATTCTCAGCGGCAATGCAACGCGCAACCTCAGCGATGGTTTGCAGGGGACCGTGGGGTATGAAAATCCCATGATGGAGGCGGATGGCAGCGTTGTGCTCTCCGTCCACACTCATCAGCAGGCCACCATAGGTCGCTTCAAGGCAGGGAAATCTCCGGAGATGCTTCACTTCGATCTTCCGGTGGTGAGCGGATTGAACACCAACTCGCGTCGCACAGGCTGGGTCTACCTGGCCAGCAGCAGCACCCAGCCAGAGACGCTTTACTACACCGACAAGCTCGGTGCGGCGGGACGGGCGCTCTCTACTCCCGTGCTGACACCGCCGGAAATGCGCGCTGTTGCCACCCAAATCGTGCATTGGACAAGCGACGGGCGCACCATCGAGGGGCTGCTTTCCCTCCCGCCTCAGGCAGCGCAGGGCCGTGTGCCGCTGGTGGTGGATGTTCACGGCGGCCCTCTGGGCGCATGGGCCGACAGCTACAGCCAATTCACGAATTTTTTGGTGGGGCACGGCTGGGCTGTCCTGCGCGCAAATCCGCGCGGCAGTTCGGGTCGCGGCCCCGCCTTTGCTGCCGCCAATAAAAATGACTTGGGCGGCGGCGACTACCGCGACATCATCGCCGGGGTGGATGCCGTGCTCAACCAGTTCCCTGTTGACCCCGCCCGCATGGCGCTCATTGGCTACAGTTACGGCGGCGAGATGGCCGGCTTTGTCGAAGGCAAGACCGACCGCTTCAAAGCCATCGTCAGTGGCGCGCCGGTAATTGACCAGTTCAGCGAGTACGGCACCGAAGGCGATTCCTGGTACGACCGCTGGTACTTCGGCAAGCCCTGGGAGCACATGGCGGACGCGTGGCGCCAGAGTCCACTCTCCGGCGCCGCCCACGGCCGCACGCCCTTCCTGCTGCTGCAAGGCGAAGCCGACACCACCGATCCTCTGGGGCAGTCGCAGGAGATGTACCGCGCCCTGCGTCAGATGGGGGTTCCCGTAGAGATGGTGCAGTATCCTCGTGACAACCATGGGCCGCTGGCTATCGGCATGCTGGGCCTACCCAGCATGGAGCCGTGGCATGGCTTTGACGCGCGCCAGCGCATGGTTCAGTTTCTGGAGAAACACCTGGCGGCGCCGGCCCCGCAAGCTGCCAGTACCGCTTCACAAAAATAAAATCTGGAGAAGCAGTTGCTGAGCGCTGCCCGCATCATTGCCTTCATCCCCAGCCGCGACCTGGAGCGCGCCAAGTCGTTCTATGTGGAGACGCTAAACCTCACGTTCGTGAGCCAGGATCCCTTTGCGCTCGTGCTGAACGCGAATGGAACCATGGTGCGCGTTGCCAAGGTAGGCGAATTCCAGCCGGCTGACTTCACGATTTTGGGATTCGAGGTGGCTGACATCCAGCAGGAACTGGCCGCCCTACGGGCAAAGGGCATTTCATGTGAGCGCTACCCTGGTATGCAGCAGGATGAGATGGGAATCTGGCGCTCGCCCAGCGGCGCCCGCGTGGCGTGGTTCAAGGATGTGGACGGCAACGTGCTATCGCTGACCGAATTCCCCGCGCAAAATCATTGAGACGCGGCTTGCCCCTTTGCGCCGGGGCCAGTCTGCGGCAATGGCGCTTCGCTAGCCTTTTTGCCGCCACGGGTGAACAGGCTGATTAAGCCCCAGACGAAAAGCACCACGGCAGCAGCGAAACCTGCCAATCCGGCAATGGCCTTCCAGCCATTAATGCTGCCCGACAATTGCACCAAGCTGCCGCTCACCGGCCAGGCGACTGCGATCGAGGACTTCCCTTGAAAGCCCGCAATCAGCACGGCGAGGGCAAGGAAAAATACCAGCAGGGCGCAGCGCAGAAGGATTTTTGACTTCATGGCTCAGGGCGCAAGCATAGCGCAAAAGAGCCAGGAAGCATACGAAAAGCCGGACCTGACGTGTCATCAGGTCCGGCTAAAGGCGAGTAGGACGTCAGGTTAAGCTGAGCGCTGCGCCCTACGGGTTGAAGCTGGCAAAGGTATAGCCGATGGAAGCCCCATAGCGAATGGCGTGATTGCTGTTGAATTCCACATTGTTGTGGATGAGGTAGGCACGCATCTCGGGACGCACAAACATGTGCCCCCAGACGTAAAGGCGCAGCCCCGCGCCCAGCACGCCCATAAAGTGGTTGCTGCTGGTGTAGTTGGTGCAACCGGTGAAACCGCAACTGAAATAAGGCTGGTAGAAACGCAGGCTCTCCGCCCCGATTCCGCCCAGCAGTTCCAGGCTTGCCCTGCTCACGCCACGAACGTAAACCGCGTCTACGTCATAAAACACCGGCCGGTAGGGGGCAACGCCGGCATACTTCGCTTGCGTTGCGCGCCAGGAAATCTCAGCCCCCACACCGAAGTGTTTTTTGAACAGGAAGTCGCCGCTAAACGAGGGATACACGCCTCCGCCTTCGCTGACCGGGGTGCCAGCCAGATTGGCGCTGCTGCTGGAAGGCGCCGACAAACCGCCCAAACCGAAGGCGGCATCAAACTGCTGCCCGTAGGCAGATCCAGCCATCAAAAACAGGCCACAGAGAACCGCAACCACACCGAGCTTTCTCAATTCACCCTCCGCGAATTTTCCTCACGCCCGATCAACCGGCGTAATCAAAGCAACCAGCATCGTTGAAAGTAGATGCCGGGATGTTTTTGTGAGATGTATAAATTTCCTACAAGTGAATGCACTACAACGACTTCGGCTTGACTGCCCCGCAGGCAAGCAGCCATCTTCGTCAAAAAAAGGTAAGCAGATTACAAACCCTACCCGGAGGCAGTTGTTGCGCGCGCGGGGCGCAGTTTCTCCAAAACATCGCAAAGAAAACGACGGGCTCAAATGTAAAGAACAGAGCCGGCGGTCGCCTTAGAAGGCATACTTCAGCGAAAGCATAGACCGATTGTCATGGAAGTAACGCGGGCTGGTCGGGCCGACAAACGAACCTTCGTTGTATTGGTCATAGTTCCAGTAAGCGTTCACACTCCAGTACTTGGCCAACTCGTAGCTGAGCTCCGCCAATGGTTGGTGGTAGGTGAAGTCCAGAGGTCCCAGCGGCTGCAGCGGGTTAAGCAGGGTGGTGGTCCCGTTGGTGCTGGTCAGGCCATAGCCTATTTTGGCGGTGACCCGCTTCACCGGCTTGACCATCAGGTCGGCCAAAAAATAGTGCGTGTGGTTCACATAGTTGGAAAGAATCTGGCTGGGATTGTTATTTTCCGCGGGATCAAATGTTGGACAGCCATTTACGACGGTCCCCGCAGGGATAAACGTGTCATTAAAGCAGATAAGCGCCTGCTGCAAGGCATTCGTGTAGTTGTAGCTTACATCGAATCCGAGCCGTTCCCTGGGCAGCAAAGTGGCCACAAAACCTGCATT
>DATJFA010000605.1:0-5616 GCA_035496015.1 Terriglobales bacterium
CACGCGTCAGTACGCGTATGGTCCGCTGCTCTACCTGGCGTGCTTTGTCCTTGCATACATCAACGTGGCCGCCAGCCTGGCGCTGAACGTAGCCCTGGCAATCTTCTTCGCCTTGCCCCCGAATAAGGTGACTCGGGCGAAGGCACATCGAGCCTAGCTTCACCGGGGCTGAAGCCCGCTCCTTAGAGCAGTCTTATTCGCCCGGCTGAAGCCGGGTGCTTTCACGGAGACTGGAACCTGTAGTCGGAGTCAGCGGCCGGATTTCTGGCGAATTGCTCTGCGTCAAAAAGAAAAGAGCTGACGGCCCATCCCGCCAGCTAACAAATTTGACTCCCGAACCGGTGCCAACCTCCAGGTACCAACTACCAATTACCAACCACCGCCTTATTGCAGAAACTCTGCCGGCTGGCCGGTGAGGCGCTCAATGCGCTTGGCGATGGGTGGATGGGTGGAGAACAGGCTCCCGAAATTCATGCCCAAAAGCGGCTGCACAATAAACAGGTGCGCGGTGGATGGCGTTGCCGCCATGGGCAGACGACGGGAGTAGGCGTCCAGCTTGCGCAGTGCGCTGGCCAGTGCGTACGGATTGCCGGTGAAGTGGGCGCCAGTGGAGTCGGCCTCATACTCGCGCGAGCGCGAGACCGCCAGCTGGATCAGCATGGCCGCGAACGGCGCCAGGATAAGCATGAGCAGGGCGCCCAGGCCGCCGCCTTCGCGATCGTTGTCGCGGCCGCCGAAGCCGCCAAATATCCCGGCCCAGTATCCCATGCGCGCCAGCAGGGTGATGGCGCCGGCCAGGGTAGCGGCGATGGAGCTGATCAGGATGTCGCGGTTGCGCACATGCCCCAGCTCGTGGGCCAGCACGCCTTCCAGTTCCTCATCAGTCAGCAGGTCGAGAATGCCCTGAGTGACGGCAACCGAGGCGTGCGACGGGTTGCGCCCGGTGGCGAACGCGTTGGGCGAATCGTTCGGAATCACATAAATCTTAGGCATGGGCAGGCCGATTTTCTGAGTCAGCCGCTCGACCACGCCATACACCCTTGGCAGTTGCTCCCGCGTGACCGGCTGGGCCCGGTACATGGCCAGAGAGATCTTGTCGGAGTAGAAGTAGGAGACGAAGTTCATGACCACGGCGATGCCAAGGGCCACGATCATGCCGTTTTGCCCGCCAAAGCGTTCCCCAAGGAAGATCAGGACAAGGGTCAAGGCGGTCAGAAGTAATGCGGTTTTAAAGGCATTTCCCATAAGGCACGCTTTCCAAATACTACTGCCTATGTAGATGCTACGCCCGGGCCCAGGATTCGGGGAAGCGGTGGCCAGAACCGAGCTGAAAAGGAGCCGGTTAGGGAGGCAAGAACCTGGTATGAAAAAAAGACCTCCCGCCCTGTGGGCGGGAGAGTCGTCAAGGAGAGGAGAGTAGAGGAGACGAGCTAAGCTGCGAAATCGCGATGGCGTCGGCGGTTGCGGCCGCGCACGGCGCCATCGTCCGTCATGCCGGCCGTGGCGGCAATGGCCATGCCCTGGCTGCGAAAGTAGAGGGCCGGCCACTCGTCCGTGAAGCCGAGCAAATTAGGCAAGGCGGCGACTACGCCGGCAAAGCCGGAGTCAATCTTGAGGTGTGTAGGCAAGCTGATCACGCCGGCGACGCCGCCGGGGTAGTCCGTGAGCATGGAATTGGTGACTTCATTGATACCGCAAGCCAGCGCGGCTATGGCGGCCCGCTTGTGGCGCTTCCACATCAGCCCGGTCATGAGGAAGAAACCGCCCGCAGTCGCGTAATCAATGATGGCGTGAGTCTTAGGAGAAATTACCTTCGGTAGACGATTGCTGAGAGCGCGAGCGCCGATTTCGGCGAGGGCCATGACTAACCTCCATTTCTTCCAGATGCGGAGTGATGGATTGGAGTTGGCGCGAGAAAAAGCTCAACGCCGAGGGCGCGGAGAAATTAACGCCGAGGTCTCCGGCGAAAGTAGCTGGTGTTAGTAGTTGGTAGCTGGTGATTAGCAATAGCGGGCGACCAGGAACCTGTCAAGGCATCTCCCCGGGGGCGTCATGCTGAAGCGCTTTAGCGCTGAAGCATCTTGCGTGCAGAGTTGAAGATGCTGGCAGGTGCAACTACCAACTACCAATTACCAAACCCAGACACCAGCACCTCAGCCAAAGTTTCAAGAAATGTTGCCGAACGTCACCGGCTTTTCCGGGAGCGCTCCACAGCGCGGCAGTGTCTACACGGGCAGGAGGCGAAGGAGCCTCCGCCCATGTTTGAAGACAGCCTGATTGAATCCGGAGGTGTATTGAAAGCAAAACGGCGAGCGGCAACCGTTGTGTCGCTGCTGCTGCAGTCGGCGCTGGTGGCCGCGCTCGCAGCTTTGCCGCTGCTGTACACGGAAGCATTGCCCAAGGTCTCGTTGACATCTCTGATCGCTCCCGGTCCTCCTCCACCCGCCCCCGCACCCGCACCAGC
Organism: Terriglobales bacterium; assembly: GCA_035496015.1. Taxonomy (GTDB): domain Bacteria; phylum Acidobacteriota; class Terriglobia; order Terriglobales; family Acidobacteriaceae; genus JAICWP01. The sequence continues at coordinate 2,465 of DATJFA010000605.1, forward strand.
CGAGGTTGAGCATCGATCCGCGCCGCGCCCGAGCGACCTGATTGGCCAGCGCTTGCGTGAGCCACAGGCGATTCCCAGGAGCATAGCCCGAATCGCGGAAAGCGAAGCGCCGCTGCCCGAAATTCCAGCGAGTGGGCCAGGAGTTCTGGGAGGCACTGGCCCCTCCGCCGGCAACGTGCTCAACGCGATCGTCAACTTGGCGCCACCGGCCCCGGTTCCCCGGGCCACGGTCTCAACTCCACTGCGAATTTCAGAAGGCGTGGCGCAAGGCTTCCTGGTGCGCCAGGTGAAGCCGGTATATCCGCCGCTGGCGCGGCAAGCGCGCATTCAGGGTGCGGTGCTGCTGCAGGCCATTATCGGTAAGGACGGCACCATCGAGAACCTGCGCCTGGTCAGCGGCCATCCCATGCTGGCGCCCGCTGCCATCGAAGCTGTGAGGCAGTGGCGGTACCGGCCCTACACCCTCAACCGCGAGCCGGTTGAGGTGCAGACCGAGATTACGGTGGACTTCGTGCTCGGCGGCGGTTAGAAAGCTCAACGCAGAGACCGCGGAGGGAAGACCAACGCAGAGGCCGCCGAGGAAACCGATAAAAAGATTCCCTCTGCGCCCCTCTGCGTCAAAGAGTTTATTTCGTGCGTGTCAACGCGCGGTTTAGGGTCTGGTCGAGAGCGGCCTTGGCCTTTTCGTAGTCCGCGGGGGCAATTTTGCCCTGCTGGCGCTCGATTTCAAGCTGGAACAGTTCTTCCTTCAGGGCCTGCAACAGCATGCTGGAATGATCCGGCGCGGGCGCCGGAGCAGCCGCAGCCGTGCTCGCGGGTGCAGTCGCGGCGGAACGGGTGACAGCGGACCGAGCACCGCCAGTAGCGGCAGATTTGCTGCCACTGTTGCCGGCGGGGACGCCGGCACCACGCGCCGGTGCGGGACCGCCGCCCTGGCGGCTAACCATGTAAATAGCGCCGAAACCCAGCAGGGCTACCATGCCGCCCAGAAGCGGCCACTTGTATTTGTCGAGCGGGCCCGGTGCTTCACTCGGCGGACCCAAACCGCCTCCCGGACGGCTATCGGCACTGGCTTGCGCGCCACCCATTCCGCCTCCCTGGCCGCCCTGTTCGTTTTCGCTGGCCAGCACGCCGGTGCCGGACACGGTAAAGCCCAGGGCTTCTCCGGGCTGAACTTCCGTGGCGACCTGCACATTGGCGCCGGTGTCATCGGGCATGTTTTGGAAGCGGGCAGCGCTATCGGGCTTGAACTGCATTTCCTTGGGCAGCATGACCACAAAATGCTGCTGCGCCACCAGCGGCTTGGGATCAATCTTGGCCTGGCCGGAGTAGGGCAGGTGATAGCCCACTTCAAACTGCGTCTCGCCGGGGCGCAAAGGGAACACAAAAGTGTAGCGGCCCTTCTGCTTGAGCGGAACCGGAGGGGAATTCACCGGCTGGCCACCCGGCGCCTTGGCCAGGGATGTGTCTATCTGCGCGCCTGGCGGCAGTGAGATTTCATAGTTGTCATCGCTCATCTGCGAGCGCGGTGGCTTGGAGTTGTTCTGCACTGCGAACAGTTCCAGCACCTGCAGCTGGCCGTTCTGCGACTGGAAGCGCATCACATCCACGGTGGTGGAGATAGCATCGAGCTTTTTGGCGACATCAAACACCTGCAGGTTGACGGAACTCGTTCCCGGAGGCGCAGGCTGGAAGTAGTTCACACCCTGGTGATTCACGCGCACCAGGTGCGGCTCGGAGAGATTATCTACGTCCAGTTTGAAGTTGCCTTTGGAATCAGTCTTGGTGCGGCCGGCCTCCTGCATGCCCTGGGCCAGTTTGATGAGCACGATATCGTCACCGGACGAAGGCTTGCCATTCGTGCCGTTGGTGACGGTACCGGTAAGTGACTCGGCGAAAGCGCCGGCCACAAAAACCAAGAGAACAGCGCCGACCAGCGCGCCCCGGCGAATTGGCAGGCGCGAAGGCTGGGGGTTAGTGAAGGGGTTAGAGGTAGATGGCATGTGTTCTATGGTCGAATCGTTTCCCGGGCCGAAGCCCGCATGATTTTTGCAGCTGAGCGGTGGTACTCCAATCACTTGCGCTGCCGTGGCGAGGCGCAGGCGCAACCTAGGAGGTTTCCCCTTGCTCCTCCAGTTCGGCAATCTCCGCCAGTATGCCGGCGGCCTCGGTTTCGAGCGACGCTTTCATTCCCTGGTAGTCGGCCTCCGGGAATTTCCCCGCCTTGTACTCGAAATTCAAGTCGCGCAGGTTCTCGTAAACCGCTTCCTTGCGCTCGTACAGGTAGGCCAGCCGGGTCTTCTCCTCGGAAACTTCGAGTTGCCCCGGCACCCAGAAGACATACACCAGCACGGCCAGCGTGAACATGGCGCAGGCGGCGAAGATGATCATATTTCCGTCTCCCGCTGCGCCTGGTCGCGGAAGGGCTCCAGCGCAGGATTAACAGGACCTGAAGCTTCGCGCAGCGCCACAGCCTTGCGTCCCCACGCCCGCACGATCATGGTGACCACCCCTAGTCCCAGCACCAGGGCCAGGTAAGGCATGATCCAGGCCACACGGTTGAAGCCCGTCTGCGTGGGCGCGGCCAGCACTGTGGTGCCGTACTTCTGGATGAATGCCTGCAGCACCAGGTCGTCATTGTCGCCATGGTTGATGGCGGCGATCAGTTCGTCGCGCATATGGTCGGAGTAGTTGCAGCCCACGTGGTTGCATTCCAGCAGAATCTGGTTGCAGCCGCACACGCACATCAGGCGATGCCCCAGGTCGCTGAAGCGGGCGTTCTCATCGCCCGCGCCCAGGAAAGCGAAAATAGCCAGACACAGCAGGCCGACCTGGGCGGCACGCCGCATCGCGAGTGTGCGGGACTTGGCCATCAGTCTCCCGCCTGCACGGCTGCGGTGGCGCGCACCGGCGCGGTAGCTGCCAAGGGCACGCGCGTGGCGTCCGGAACCATGCACAGGACGGTGCCCCCCACCATGGTGAGCCATCCGATCCAAATCCACATCACCAGCGGATTGAGGTGGACCTTGATGATGGGCCGGCCAGTATCTTCATTCACGCCTTCGTAGACAACGTACAAATCCTCTTTCAGCGTGGAGCGATTGGCGACCATGGTCGCCATCTGCTGGCTGGCTTTATAGAAGCGCCGCTCG
>DATJFA010000606.1:0-3709 GCA_035496015.1 Terriglobales bacterium
CTTATACCTGATGATTCGCTTCGGCATACTGGGATTCGGATTGCACGCGGTGAAGCGACTGATGCCGGGCTTCGCCGAGGCAAAGAACTGCAAAGTGAGCGCGCTCAGCCGGCGCAAGCTGGAGGAGGCGAAGGCTTCGGCTAAGCAGTTCAACATTCCTCTGGCCTTCGATTCCGCCGAGGAACTGTGCAAATCCAAAGAAGTGGACGCGGTATTTGTGGCCACGCCCAACGCCAACCATCTGGATGATGTCCTGCTGGCGCTGAAACATGGCAAGCCGGTGCTGGTGGAAAAACCCATGGGCATGAACGCCGGCGAGTGTAAGAAGATGGTGGAGGCGGCGCACAAGGCCAAGCTGCTGCTGGGAGTGGCGCATGTGTTCCGATTTGAACACAGTACGGCACGGCTCCGCGAGCGGGTAGCTGCGCATGAGCTGGGAAAAGTTACATTTGCGCGCAGCGAGTTTTCCTATCCCGGGCGGGCGCACGCGCGCCAATGGCTGAATAAACGTTCCATTGCCGGCGGAGGCCCCATTGCCGACGTAGGTGTGCACTGCATTGACGCGCTGCGCTTCATCCTGCAGGACGAGGTGCTGCGGGTGAGCGCGCGCACCACGGCCGACCGCGACTCGGGCGACGTGGAGGCGGCGGCAGTGGTCTCGCTGGAGTTCAACCGCGGGGCACTGGGCGCGGTGCTGGTTTCAACCCGAGCAGCATACCGCACGCCGCTGGAAATCGTCGGCGAAAACGGCGTGCTGCGAGCCGACAACGCGCTGAGCGTCGAGGAGCCGATCCGCATTGAATTGCTGCGCAACGGAGAAATCGTGGACAGCGAACGCGTTTCCAATCATGGGGCCTACGCGCGGCAGGTGGACGCGTTTGCCGATGCGCTGGAAGGCAAGGGCTCGTTTCCCGCCCCGGGCGAAGAGGGGTGGACCAACCAGATGATCCTGGACGCCGCCTATCGCAGCGCCAAGAGCGGGAAAACGGAGAAGGTCAGCAGCTAGTTCTCGGTTCTCAGGTCCCGGTAGTTTGCAATAGCTAGTAGGTTTGTTATTGGCCGCTGGCGGGAGTGGCGGGAGGAAGCCCGCGGGCCTGCAGGATGGCCCAGAGCCACTCCTCATTGGGACCTAAGTTCAGGCCCAAAGCCTGCTTGAAAGCAGTGGTGGACGAGGGCGGCGCCGACCCTTTCAGGTGGTACAGGAAGGTTTCGTCCGGCTTCTTAAGCATGGGCGCAGGACCAGCATCGCTGGCGGGCAGCAGTTGCGCCGGAGCGGCCAGCGCCGCCACCTGGTTCTCGCGCTTCACCACCGTAATTCCAACCGTGATTTCCTGCACATCCCAGCTGCTGCCGTTATAAATGGAGACCTGCAGAGTATCGCCGCTGATAACAGCGGGACCATCCAGCTTAGCAAGCAAGCCGGCAGGCAGATCCTGCGCGATCGAAGCGTTGGCCGCGGGCGCCGATGGCGACTGGGCGCTGAAAGCCAGGCTGCAGGTGATTTCAGGTTCAGAGTGCCGGACCGGGGGCGCTACCAGGCCGGCAGCCAGCGCCTGCTGCTCGGTCTGCCGGATCAACTGCGGCAGATGAGAGAAATTCTCGTTGGTAATGACCGGCAACTCAGCCTTCTTTTTAGCCCGCAAGGCACGAGCTATGTCGCCTAGCGACGCGCCCTGGTCCTGTGACTGGGCGTGGGCCGGCAACACGGAACCGAGCCCCAGGGCGGCAGCCACCAGCAGAATGGCACTGACACGTCTCATGCAGAAGCGAGAACTCTCCTGACCCGCATTCTAGCGGCACTGAAGCCATCTCCAGCGCGGGCGAACTCAAGTAATTACTAGAGAATAGCGGTTTAAGAAATTCTACTCAGAGCGGAACTGGACGGCGGGCACGTTGGTCGTAGCACAAGCGGGAAGGCTGCCCGTTGGTCACTTGACCTTTGGGCCATCTGTGACAGTATTTGGGGGGAAATTCAACTTATAACCAAGAAAGACCTTTATGCGGTCCAGTGAAAGAACGTCTTCCCGAAGTGTTTGGCTTAGGGCCTGCCTTTTGTGCGGCCTTCTAATCGCCGCCGCGATTGGCACGCAGGCCCAATCCTCGTCGAGTGGCGAGAAGAATGCCCTGGTTGCGACAACAGCAGAAGCGCCGGCGGCGCCCAGCCCGCAGCAGGTGCTTTATGACCGCTATATCCGCGTCAGCATCCCCTCGGGCTGGGAAGAGAAGCGTTCCTGGGAGCTCGGGGATGACCGTTCCCTGCCCCTCTACAATCCCGCGACCGAGGCTGTGGTGTTTGTGTGGGGCTTCGACCGGCCGCTGTACCGGAGCGGCTATATTGAGTCGCTTGCCTCCGGGGACCGCCTGAGCCGTCGGCTGGAGATGGACTTGAGCTTATGGTCGGCGGAAGCGTCGCGCTATTACGCCATGGTATCGGGCGGTTTCATGATGAAGGCATCGGCGCACGCGGTCACCCTGGGGCCGTCGCTGAAACCGGGTGAAATCCATTACCTGGGCAAAGTGAAAGTTGGCCGGGCCCAGCTGGACCTGGTGGAATACATCTCCGAGAACAAGGTGGATGAGGCTTTTGCCACAAAGTACCGGATGGCCCCAGGGATCGTAGGCAGCCGGGCGCAAATTCTGCTCGGGCAGGCTACTTTCGGACACGGGCCGCAGGGTTACACGCTAGTGGCCTGTCGTTTCACCGACCAACCTGAAGACACCAAGTGGGTGCAGGCGCTCCTGGAAAACGTGGAGCAATTGGGCAAGGCGGAGCGGGAAAGAGGAGCGGCAGCGGAGAGGGTTCGCGACGAGTTGAGCCACGCCGCGGCGATCATCCAGGATCACCGCTACGGTCCGGCACTGACGCTGCTGGAGGCGGTGCTGCAGCAGGATGCGCAGAATGACAATGCCTTCATGCTGCAGGGCGAGGTCCTGCTACGGCTGCGCAAGGTGGCGGAAGCAGAAAAGGCGCTACGCTCGGCGGTGACGGTAAACCAGAACAATGACCGCGCCCACTTCCTGCTCGGCGCGGTGTTATGGGAGCAAAAGAAACACGACGAAGCGACGGCAGAATGGAAATTAGTGCAGCGGATCAGCCCGCTTTATCCGCAGATCGAAGAAGTGCTGCTGCAGAAACGAGGGCTGCATCCGGAAGAAGCTACAGAAAAGCAACCGTAGCTGCAGAGAGCCCGATACAACCTTCCCCGATTACAGGCCGCCCATGGAACGGAGCCGGGTCACCGGATCCGGAATGGGCTGCCGCTTGAAAACCCACCGCGCCACCAGGAATCCCAAAGCCACCCACCAAACTTGCAAAGGCTTCATGTTCGTCCCCCGCCCATGGCCGGGGCAGCCAGAGCTTCCCATAACGGTACGGGCAGGCACACCAAAGGACAATGGCCCGAAGGTACTACCCGGCGGTTACAGGGGTAATAGGTGACCGGGGGCAGGTTTCAAGGTTTCAACGTTTCAACGTTTCGAGGTTAAGTTTCACAGGTTTCAAAGTTTTGCATCCACGCTGCCGACGAGACGAAGCTTTGAAACCTTGAAACTCTGAAACCTCACACGCCAGCCCGAAATCCAAATCCCATCAAGCCGAAAGGAGCAAGCCCATGCATTACCTTCTCTTCTATGAAGTTGGCGAGGATTACGTGGCCCGGCGGGCAGAGTTCCGCGCAGCTCACCTGGAAAAGGCATGGGAGGCCAGCGC
>DATJFA010000607.1:0-3583 GCA_035496015.1 Terriglobales bacterium
AGGTGGAGCGTGACTCGGCTCCGGAGGTGAATGGAGCAGGCGAGATAGGCGCCGGCAGGGAAGCGAACAGTGCCGCCGCCGGAGACGCTGGCCGCCTCGATGGCGCGGTTGATAGCCGCCGTGTCGTTCGTCTTGCCGTCAGCGGCGGCGCCATGCTGACGGACATCAAGGGTAGGGGAGCCGGCTGTGCTGCGATCGAGCGCGCTCTGGGCGTACGAATGTGGCAGAACGGCTGTTCCTGCAAGGCCTCCAATGGCGGCATGCCGCAGAAAATTTCGGCGATTATTGGACATTGAGTCTCCTGAACATGAAGTTTCCGCGCGCAAGGGAAGATCGTGCGGAGGCAAGGTGTCCTAAGAAGAGGCTCAATGTCAATGACAAATAGAAGAGATTGACGATTCAAGAATGATGCCTGACGATTGAACCTCTCGGAAGGCCCCTGTGGTGGCCCTGTGAAGCAAATTCCCAAGGAATCTCGCAACGAGCTAAGCGGATCAGCAGCGGTAAGAGTGCCTGAAGCGACGGCCAAGGTCGGCCACTATCGCTGGCTCATCTGTGCGCTGCTGTTTTTCGCTACCACCATCAACTACATGGACCGGCAGGTGATCGGGATCCTAGCGCCTTACCTGCAACGCACAATCGGCTGGAACGATATTCAGTACGGCTACATTGTGACCGCGTTTCAAGCCGCGTACGCGCTGGGCCTGCTGGTGGTGGGGAGGATTATTGACCGCGTGGGCACTCGCATTGGTTATGCGCTCTCGATTGCGGTGTGGAGTCTTTCCGCGATGGGGAACGCGCTGGCGAATTCCGTTGGGGGATTTGTGCTGGCCAGGTTCATGCTGGGGCTGGGGGAGTCAGGCAATTTTCCGGCAGGGATAAAAACGGTGGCGGAGTGGTTCCCGCGCAAGGAGCGGGCGCTGGCCACCGGTTTGTTCAATGCCGGCTCGAACGTAGGCGCAGTTTTGGCGCCGCTGGCCGTGCCCTGGATCTATATTCACCTGGGCTGGCGCTGGGCGTTTGTGTTTACGGGTTTTTTCAGCGCCGCCTGGCTGATCGCCTGGCTTACGACGTACCGGCGGCCGCAGGAGCATCCGCGCCTTTCCGCGGGTGAGTTGGCCTACATCCAGAGTGATGCCGGCGAGCCTGCGGGAAAACTTTCCTGGGCGTCACTGCTGCCGCACCGGCAAACCTGGGGATTCGCCGCGGCCAAATTTCTGACCGATCCGATCTGGTGGTTCTATCTTTTCTGGGTTCCTTCGTTCCTGCACAGCAAGCACGGGCTTACGCTCACAGAATTAAGCGGACCGCTGGTAACGATTTACATCATGGCGGATGGCGGCAGCATCGCCGGCGGGTGGCTCTCCTCCCGGTTATTGAAACGAGGCTGGAGCGTCAACCGCGCACGGAAAACCGTAATGGCAATCTGCGCGCTGGCGGTCGTGCCCGTCATATCGGTATCGCGCGTGGCTCAGTTGTGGCCGGCAGTTCTGCTGATTGGACTGGCTGCGGCGGCCCACCAGGGCTGGTCGTGCAACCTCTTTACGCTTGCTTCGGACATGTTTCCCAAGCGCGCAGTTGCGTCAGTCGTGGGAGTAGGAGGATTCGCAGGCGCGGTTGGCGGAATGCTCATCGCTGATGGAGTCGGTCACATATTGCAGTGGACGCACAGCTATGTTGTGCCGTTCTTGATTGCAGGAAGCGCTTACCTGGTTGCGCTGCTGGTGCTGCACATGCTGGCTCCGCAATTGCAGCCGGTGAATATCGCTTCTGCCGAAGAGTGAAGCGCGAGCCGGAACTTACGGTTCCAGCTGGGCGCTCAGAGGGAAACCCCCCGCTTCCAGGGAATGAAATCATCCTGCGAGAGGCCTTCCGCCTTGGTCTTTTTCTCGCCGCTCGCGATGGCGATAACAAATTCGAGAATCTCTTCGCCCATGTCCTGAATGGTCTTCTCTCCGCTAATAATTCCGCCGGCGTCAACATCAATGATGTCCGCCATTTTCTCGGCCAGCGGTGAATTGGTTGAAATTTTTACCACTGGGGTGATGGGATTGCCCGTTGGAGTGCCCAGGCCGGTAGTGAAGAGAACGATGTTTGCTACTGCGCCGACCTGGGCAGTGACGCATTCGACATCGTTGCCCGGCGTGCGCAGCAGGTTCAGCCCGGGTGTGCGGGAGTACTCAGGATAGTCGAGGGCCGCGGTGACGGGCGAGGAGCCGCCCTTCTTTTCCGCTCCCGCCGACTTCATGGCGTCGGTAAGCAGGCCGTCGCGGATGTTGCCGGGCGACGGGTTCATCTCGAAACCGGCACGCACCGCCTGGGCACGGGCGGCGTAATCGCGCATCAGATCCATGTAGCGGCGGGCTACGTCTTTGCTGGCGGAGCGATTGATGAGGTCCTGCTCTACGCCCGAGAGTTCCGGAAACTCCGAGAGAATACTGCGTCCTCCCAGAGCGGCCAGTAGGTCGGATGTATACCCGATGGCGGGATTGGCGGAGATACCGGAAAAGCCGTCAGAACCGCCGCATTTCAGGCCAATGCAAAGCTGGGAAAGGGGCGCAGGCTCCCGCGTGCACTTGTTAGCCGCGATTAAGCCGAGAAAAGTCTCGCGAATGGCTTGCGACATGATGGCTGCTTCGGTGCCGCTTTTCTGCTGTTCCAGTTCCACCAAAGGCTTGCTGAAATTTGGATCGCGCTTGCGAAGCTCAGCGCGAAGCATCCCGAGCTGCGCGTGCTGGCAGCCCAGGCTCAAGATGGTGGCCCCCGCGACATTGGGATGGTGGAGATAGCCGGCTATAAGGCCGCATAGGTTCTGTGAGTCTTCGTGCGTGCCGCCGCATCCGCCTTCGTGAAGCAGAAACTTGATGCCGTCCAGGTTGTCGAATACTCGTGGCTGCGAGGAGCGGGTCTTATCGCCGCGCGGAGTGCTGCGGCGGATCTCGTCGAACTTATTCTCCTGGTAGAGCCGGGCGAGATCGGCAACCTGGTCGCGATAGAGCTGGGGGACGGAGTAGCCGAGCGCGTCTTCGAAGGCGCTCTTCAGCACGCCCACATTGCGGTTTTCGCAAAAAACGAGCGGGACCACGAGCCAGTAGTTTCGCGTGCCTACCTGGCCGTCAGCGCGTCGGTATCCCGAAAATGTGCGATTGCGCCAGCGGGAAATGTCGGGTGGACGCCAGTGGTACGTGTGCTCCTGATCGTGGAAATCAGTGGCGGCGCGCTGCAGGTTGCGGGTGGTTAGCACTTCGCCCCGGCGGATGGATTGTGACGCCTTGCCCACCATCACGCCATACATGATTACTTCGTCGCCGGGAGCAAAATCGCGCAACGCAAACTTGTGCTTAGCGGGAACCGTACTTACCAGCTGATATGCGGCGCCGCCAAATTCCACTTGCTCACCGGCCTGCAGGTCAGTGAGGGCGACAAGTACGTTGTCTCGTGGCTCCAACTGCAAAACTCGAGCGCGGGTTGCGATTGGCACCTTTTCCCCTCAGTGAACGAATATTATGCGCTAAAGGCGACTTGCCTGTTCCGTCGGGAGCCAAGGCTCGGCCGCATTGGCCGCTGGTGATGCTCCTGGCGA
>DATJFA010000608.1:0-6271 GCA_035496015.1 Terriglobales bacterium
CCACGAGTTCGAGAAGGCGCGTTTCTACTCCGACGAGGAGCGGAAGGAGCGCGAGAACCTGCGTGGGCTGCGCGAGAAGTACCACCTGGACGATTCCACCACCGGCGTGGTCAACCGCGAGGACATCGAGGAAGTGGTCTCGCGCTGGACCGGCGTGCCCATCTCCTCCATCAAGGAAGAGGAATCGCAGAAGCTGCTGCGGATCGAGGAAGAGCTGCACAAGCGCGTGATCTCGCAGGACAAGGCCATCATCGCGCTGGCGCGGGCTATTCGCCGCTCACGCGCCGGCCTGAAGAACCCGAACCGGCCCATCGGCTCGTTCCTGTTCCTGGGCCCCACCGGCGTGGGCAAAACCGAAGTAGCTCGAACTCTGGCGCAGTTCATGTTCGGCACCGAAAAGTCGCTGATCCGCTTCGACATGTCGGAATTCATGGAGAAGCACTCGGTGAGCAAGCTGATCGGCTCGCCTCCAGGATACGTGGGCTACGAAGAGGGCGGCCAGTTGACCGAGCGCGTGAAGCGCGCGCCCTACTCGGTGGTGCTGCTGGACGAAATTGAGAAGGCGCACCCGGATGTGTTCAACATCCTGCTGCAGGTGTTCGAAGACGGCCAGCTCACCGACGGGCTGGGCAACACGGTTGACTTCAAGAACACCATCATCATCATGACCTCCAACATCGGGGCGCGGCACCTGATGAAGCGCACCGGGCTGGGCTTCCAGTCGGAAAAGGAAGAAGTCATTTCCGGCAAGGTCGAGGACCTGGTTAAGAACGAGGTGAAGCGCACCTTCAATCCCGAGTTCCTCAACCGGTTGGACGAAGTCATTCTGTTCCAGGCGCTGAACGAGACCGACCTGATCCAGATCCTGGAGCTCATGGTCAGCCAGCTGAACCAGAACCTGGCGCAGAAGTCCATCACGGTGACGGTGACCGACGAGGCCAAGAAGTGGATTCTGGAGCAGACGCTGGTGGACCGCAGCTATGGCGCGCGTCCGCTGCGCCGGGCCCTGCAGAAGTACATCGAGGACCCGCTGTCGGAGGCGCTCATCCAAGGCACCATCCGCACGCGGCCGGCGTTCATTGAGGTCTTCCTCGAGAACAACAAGCTGTTCTACCGTCCGGTGGACTCCAAAGAGAACGAGGCCGTGCTGCTGTATACGCCGTAGAAGAGTTCCATACCATGGAAGCTGGGAGCGGGAAACCGCTCCCTCTTTTTTGACCGCGAGGCCAGGATTTTTTCCTCCGTTTGCCGCGCCCCAGGCGGCATCCCACGGTCAAGAGGGCGCCATTGGGTGTTATGTTAGGCGTACTGCACACACCCTTCTCCATCTTGACTTGCCCCGTTTCTTGGGCGTAGCTTGGGATTTCTCTCCCCCTGCGCCTTCGCCCTCGGAGGTGTGTGATGGCAAAAGGCTGGAAGCTTCTGGATTGGTTCCGTGAGCCCAAGCCTGCGGAAGAGGCCGACCCGGCACCCCTGGAAGAAATGGAAGAAGTGCCGGCGCCGGCCGCAGAAGAGCCTCCCGCTTTCGACCTGTTCCCAGAAGAGTCCGCCAGCGGCGAAAAGCGCTCCACCGACCGCCGCCCGCTGGGGGTTCCGGGCAGCTTGGTCTCCGGTTCGTACACCACTCCTGACCCCATCACCTTGCGCGACATCAGCCCGCAAGGCGTGTACTTCTTTAGCGCGTACAGGTTGGCGCCCGGGCAGCTAGCCGAAATTACCTTGACTGAGCCGGATACTCAGGAGCATGTGACTTATCACGTGAAGGTGGTGCGCTCCGAAAACACCACTACGGAACAGTTCGGAGTGGCCGCCCGCATCACCCGCCGGGAAATTCTAGGGAAATGAGGACTGTGTGGAGGCGGGGCTCTGCCCCGCCTGGACGGGGCAGAGCCCCGTCCCTACACACAAGTCTAGCGGCTTTCGGCCAGCAATTCCGCCAGGTATTGCTTCCATACCGCCGCCAGGGTGTGGGTACCGTGGCCGCTGGTCTGGTCGGTGATGGGCAGCAACACGAAGCGCCCATGTTTCACTTTCTTAATTTCTTGCTGCGCAATTCCCAGTTCCGGCGGATTTACCTGGTCGTCGGCTGAATTCACGAACATCACCGGCGCTGTGATCTGATTCAGTTTGGATGACGGATCGTAGTTGCGGGAGGCGTCAAACGCGTAAAGCGTGTCGTTGGCGTCGAGAGTATCCGTTTCCCTTTTTACAGAGTCGTCCAGGAATGCGTCTGCCTGCTGGCGCGTAGGGTAGTTCTTCTGCATCTGCAGCGGGCTGCTCACCAGGAACAGCAGCACGTAGATGGCGCTCCTCAGGCCTGCCGGCTGTTGTTTGTATTCGCCTCCCATCCAGCCGGGGTCGTCGCGGATGGAATCCATGATCATTTTTCGCGCCATGCGATTGCGTCCGGCAATCTGCACCGGCTGACAGGCTAAGGGCATGGCCGCGTCCATGAAAGCCGGGTGCTCTTCCGTCCAGAGCCAGGTGTGCATGCAGCCCATGGACGTGCCCATCACCAGGCGGAGGTGGTTGACCTTCAGCCCTTCGGTGAGGAGCTGGTATTGCGCCTGCACCATGTCGTCGTAATCGTAATGGGGAAAGCGGGCGTGCAGGCCGTCACTGGGCTTGCTGGAGCGCCCGTGTCCGACGTTGTCGGGCAGGATGATGTAGTAACGATTGATGTCCAGCAATTGTCCCGGGCCGAAGAGGACGGCGGCAAACTGCGGCCGCCCGAATTGCTGCCCCGAACCGGTGGTGCCATGGAGAATCAGCACAGCGTTGGTCACACGGCCGTTGCCGTCCCTGGAGGGCTTCCCGTAAGTGGCATAGTGCAGGCGCAATTGCGGCAACACTTCGCCCGAGCGAAAATGAAAATTGTTTACCACGTAGTCCCCTTCCGTGGGCTGGGGAAGGGTTTGAGCACAGGTTAAGTCTGCCGCAAGCAATCCAAAGAACACCGCCACTACTGCAATCGTTTTCATGGTCCTGCAGGATACTCACACACTTTAGGCAACGGCAAGGTAGCTGTTTCACCAATGAATGTGTAGGGACGAGGCAAAGCCCCGCCTCCAGACCCTGTGAAAAGTGCAAGCGTGGTTGGAGTACTAACTACCAGCTACCAACTACCAGCTTCCCTGTTTTGAACGCAATTTTCGGATAGCATGGCTGTAAGCGCCGCCGTAGTCTTCGAGCATGACAACCGCACAGAATCCCGAAATCAGCAATCAGCGCTGGGCCGCCGTGCTGGGCCGCGACCCGCGTTTTGACCACCAGTTCGTCTACGGCGTGCGTTCCACCGGAATTTACTGCCGGCCGTCCTGCCCCTCACGCCGCCCGCGGCGCGAGCAGGTAAGGTTCTTCGGCGCGCCCGGGGAAGCTGAGCAGGCCGGATTTCGCGCGTGCCATCGCTGCAATCCCGACCGCAACGGCACCTCCGCCCAGGACGTGGTGGCGCGCATCTGCCGCTACATCGAGCACAACGCCGAACGGCGCGTCACGCTCGAGGAGTTGAGCCGCGTCTCCGGCTACAACGCCTTTCACCTGCAGCGCCTGTTCAAGAAGACGCTGGGCATCTCGCCGCGCGAATATGCCGCCGGCCACCGCCTGCAGGACCTGAAAACGCGCCTGCGCCAGGGCTACAACGTGACTGTCGCGACCTATGAGGCCGGTTATGGCTCCAGCAGCCGCATTTATGAAACGGCTAATGGCAGGCTGGGGATGACGCCGGCCACCTACGGCCGGGGCGGCGCCGGCATGAATATTCGCTATGCCATCGCGGGCTGCCCCCTGGGACGCGTGCTGGTGGCGGCCACCGAGCGCGGCGTCTGCGCGGTGCAGTTCGGGGAATCTGACCGCCAGTTGCAGCGCGGGCTGCAGGCTGAATTTCCCGCCGCTGAGATCCGGCCTGCCGGAGCGGACCTTCGCGCCTGGGTGCAGGAGGTGGTAAACGCGGTATCCGGACGCCAGCCTCACCCTGGCGTTCCCCTGGATCTGCAGTGCACCGCGTTCCAGCGCCAGGTGTGGGAAGCGCTGCTGCGCATCCCGTTCGGCAGCACCCGCAGTTACCAGCAAGTGGCGGCAGATATCGGCCAGCCCAAAGCGGCCCGCGCCGTGGCCCGCGCCTGCGCCACCAATCCCGTGGCCGTGCTGATTCCCTGCCACCGAGTGGTACGTGGCACGGGAGAGATGGGCGGCTATCGCTGGGGTGCGGAGAGAAAAGAGAAGCTGCTGGCCAAGGAGCAGGAACCCCGCACTTAGCCGTTGGCATTTGGCCCTTGGCCATTAGAGGTCCACGACCACACCGCAGAGCACCAGTGAGGTTGTTCTTTCGTCGAACCGCCGCAGAACGTGGCTGGCCAAATGCCAAGTGCCAAAGGCCAAATGCTTTGTGGCAGAGTGCTGACTGCTGATTGCGGTCTCTACTGCCCCGGATTCTCCTGCTTGTCCTGCACGCCAAAGCGGGCCAGGGCCAGCCCCCACAGCCGCCCGGGTTCGGGCATTTCCTGCATCTGCTCCCAGTCTTTGGCCTTAAGCAGGTCGAAGGCGGTGAGAATCCCTTCCAATTCGCCAGTCTCCCGGTCCAGCACCGGGCAGCGGCCAATTCCCTCCTGCACAAAACGCAGAGCTATGTCGTGCACCACGTCGTCGGTATAAACCAGGGGAAAATCTTTGTGCAGCATGGATTCCGCCGTGGCCGTGGGACTGGCGGCAATCAGGTCGCTGCGCCGCAGCATGCCCAGGAAGTGGTCGTGCTCGTCCACCACCGGCACCGACCCGTGGGCCATCACGTCGGTAAGGAATTCGCTCACCTTAGCGGTGGCGCGAACTGTGTCCACGTCCGGCGTCATCACGTCACGCACGCGCAGCATCTTCATGGGATCAACCGTATAGGCTTCCGGCACCAGCGTGCCCCGGCGCACCAGGCGTTCGGTGTTGATGGTGGTGCGCATGAAGTAATGCACTGCCAGGTCAGAAATGATGGCCACCAGGAAGACCGGAAGAAAAGCGTTGTAAGCGCCGGTCACTTCCAGCATGAAAAGGATGGCGCTGGGTGTGGCCCGGTACACGCTGCCAAAAAGCGCCGCGGTGGCCACCATGCCATAGAGGCCGACGGTTGAGGCGTTGGGCACCACCAGATGCACCATCTTGCCAAAGGCTGCTCCCAGGCTGCCCCCGATCATCAGGGCCGGGGCAAAGGTTCCGCCCGACGCGCCCGAGCCCAGGGCAATGGCGAAGGCTCCCAGCTTGGCAATGCCTATGCCCACAAATTGGCCGACCGTATGCGGCTTGCTCAGCAGGTCCGCGATTACGGCGTAGCCGGTGCCCAGCACTTGTGGATAGAAAAGAGAAATGGCGCCCACACCCAGGCCGCCCAGCGCCGGAACCAGAGGGAACCAGATCTTCAGCTCTTCGAAGAAGTCTTCGCAGAGGTAGAGCGCCTTGGTCATCAGCCAGGCCAGCCCGGCACAGGCCACGCCCAGCAGCACGAAGAAGGGCAGTTCGCCGGCATGGAAGTGGTAGTTGGTTTCCAGTGGGAATACTGGATTGCCGCCGCGAAAAGCCATGGCCACTAGTGTTCCCGAGGCTGAGGCCAGGGCGATGGGGATAAATGAGCGGGCGCGGAATTCGAAGACCAGGAGTTCCACCGCCATCATGGCGCCGGCGAAAGGAGTTTTGAAGACGCCGGCCAGGCCGGCTGCTGCCCCGCAAGCCAGCAGGGTGCGCCGCTCGGAAGGCGAAGAGGGGATGAACTGGCTGAGAATTGAACCCAGCGCAGCGCCCGTCTGAATGATAGGACCCTCAGCGCCGAACGGGCCGCCGGTGCCCACGGTAATGGCCGCGCTCAGCGGCTTGAAAAATCCTACGCGGGGCTTGACGATGCTGCGATTCGTCAGCACCACCGCCATGGCTTCAGGGATGCCGTCGCCCTTGATTTCCGGCGAAAAGTAATTAATCAGCAGCCCGACCAGCAGGCCGCCCGCTGCCGGCAGCAATAGCAGCGCCCACCAGTGGAGGTGCGCTTGGTTGGGCGGCAGATAGGCGGAACTGAAGCGGTGCCAGTACAGCAGGTCGGTAATGAAGTTGATGGTGCGCAGCAGCCCTTCCGCCACCAGGCCGCCAGCAATTCCTACCAAGATGCCCAGGGAGGAGAGCACCAGCAGCCGGTCCCGCGACCCTATGGATCGCTTTTCTGAGCCATTGCCATTTTGTATCTTTACCCTTTTGCTCACACTGGTTCCCATACTTCCCGATCGGTGTTCCCCTTTTTGCC
>DATJFA010000609.1:0-12365 GCA_035496015.1 Terriglobales bacterium
CCTCCTGGCTCAAAAGACCGACCTGGACGAGGCGCTCAAGTATGAAGATCAGTCCATCGAGGTCGAGAAGCGCTTCGACAACCTGCTGACCAAGTCGAACATTCTGGAAGCACTGAATCGCAAGGATGAGGCCGACACCACGCGCAAACAGGCGCTGGGCTTGGCCAATCCGCTGCAGTTGCACATTTATGCCAGGGGATTGCAGGCACAGAAGCATCAGGATGAGGCCTTCGCCATCTTCCGCGACAACGCCAGAAAACACCCCGAGGAGTGGTTCGTGCACAGTGGCATGGCGCGTATTTATTCCAGCCAGGGCAAGTTTGACGACGCGGTGAAGGAAATGAACCTGGCGCTGGCCGGCGCACCCGACGGACAGAAGAGCTACGTGGAAAGCCTGGTGAAGCGCCTGCAATCGAAGCAGGATATCAATTGAGAAAGTAGTGGTAGTTGGTCAGTAGTTAGTGGCTGGCCGTTCATCGTTGACGGCCAGCCACTTGGTCTCGCGGACGCGACGCGGCCTGGAGAGGTTCTACGGGTTGCGTCTGAGTCGTTGCCGAAATCCGGTGCCAGAAGCTCAAAAATCCCTTGTAGCGCAACAACACTTGCCATCTGAACCGGGGCACCCCGGTTCGGGCATTTCGCCCCCGTTCGGGATGACAGCGCTAAGGTTGAGCGTTGCGCGTGCAGCATATTTTGTGAAAAGATTGCCCTTCCCCGAACAGGAGCAATCATGAAGACCTTCTGCCTCACTCTTGTGCTCGCCCCGGCATTGATGCTGGCTCAGACTAAGCCCGCACCAAAAACCGCGCCCCACCATGTCACACCGCACCATGCTGCGCCGGCCGCCAAGCCGCAGCCGCAGGCCGTCATTCATACCTCGGCCGGCGACATGCACTGCACTTTGTTTCCCGATAAGGCGCCCATCGGCGTGACCAACTTTATTGGCCTAGCCAAGGGCACCAAGGACTGGACCAACCCGGTCAGCCACGCCAAGAAGCACGGCGTGCCGCTTTACGACGGCACCATCTTCCACCGCGTGATTCCTGGCTTCATGATTCAGGGCGGCGACCCGGCCGGCACCGGTGCCGGCGATCCAGGCTACGCCTTTAAGAACGAAGTCCACCCGGACTTGAAATTTAGTGTTCCCGGCCGCCTCGCTTATGCCAATGCCGGCCCTGACACCAACGGATCGCAATTCTTCATTACCGAACTGGCCTTCAGCGGCCAGCAGGCTGCCATGCTCAACGGCAACTACACCATCTTCGGGCAGTGCGATCCGGCCACAGTGGCAATGGTAAAGAAGATCGCCGCCATGCCGCGGGACAGCAACGACCGGCCCTTCCACCCGGTGCAGATCAAGCACATCACGATCGTGGAAGGCCACGCCGCGCCGCACCACGTTGCGCCCCGGCGTCGGCCCAAACTGCAGCCGACAGCGAAGAGCGCGCCCAAGCAGAGCTGAGCCAGTCCCCACAATGAAGCGAGGGGCACAGGTCGCGCTGGTTCTTTCAGCCATATTCCTCTGTTTTTTTCTGTTCGGAATCACAGATGTTGGGCAGACAGTCTTACGTGGCCGCATTCCGCCGAATGTCAGCCACTGGGAACTGGATGATATTTACATGGGCGCAGGTTTAGCTCCTTGGGTTTGGGGTCTAGCGCCATCGCTGCTTTTCGCTTTTGTTGGAAGCGCATTGCTCATTTCGTACAGGTTGAAACGCGGCGGTTCGCGCTAAACCTCTTATCACGGTAAGCTTGGCCAATTCAGCCGCCCCTCTGGTTTAAACTATCCGCATGACTCGTCAACCTGGAACTTACGCCATTTTTGAAACCAGCGAAGGCAACATAACCTGCCGCCTGTTCGAGAAGGATGCACCAAAAACGGTGCAGAACTTCATTGACCTGGCCGAGGGCAAGCGCGACTGGAAAGACCACGTCAGCGGCAAGAAGGGTCCTGGGCCGCTCTACAGCGGCACCATTTTTCACCGCGTGATTCCCGATTTCATGATCCAGGGCGGCGACCCCAGCGGCACCGGCATGGGTGGCCCCGGCTACAAATTCGAGGACGAGACCAAGGGCTCGCCCCACAAATTCGACAAGGCGGGCAAGCTGGCCATGGCCAATGCCGGGCCCAACACCAACGGGTCACAATTCTTCATCACCGTGGCGCCCACCACCTGGCTAACCGGCAAGCACACCATCTTCGGCGAGGTGGTCGAGGGTCAGGACGTGGTGGACAAGATTACGAGTGCCAAGCGCAACGCGCAGGACCGGCCGCTTAAGGACATCAAGCTGAACAATGTAAAGATTGAAAGGGCGTAGGCACGGAACCTTCCGCTCTCGGCCGGAACGGGTGCCCTGCATTTGGCCGCAGGAGGCAGGGCTGGTTTCTTTGCCATTCTGTGGCGGCCAAATGTGACGATCTGACTGAATGATGGGGACGGGGCTTCCCCACATTTGCCCGCGTGTGAACGCATGATGGCGTAAGCGGATGGCCTGTGCGGGCAAATGTAGGGCACCCATCCGCAAGCCGGTGAAACCATTCGTCGCTTAGTTGCTCTATCATGTCGGGACCGGCCGGCAAGGGCTGGACCGCAACTCGATACCAAAAACAATGGGAGAGAATGCATGAGACTGAACAAAGTTACGGGATTCATTGTCACTGGATTACTCCTGGCCGGCCTGGCATGGGCGCAGCCGCCCAAGGCCAAAAATCAGAGCTGGACTGGCGTGGTTAGCGATTCCATGTGCGGGGCCAAGCACATGATGGCGAACGCCGCCGACTGCACTCGCGCCTGCGTCAAGCAGGGCTCCAGCTACGCCCTGCTGGTGGGCGACACGGTTTACACGCTCAAGGGGCATGAGAGCGAAGTGGACAAGCTGGCGGGCCAGAAGGCGACCGTCACGGGAACGGCCGACGGCACCACCATCCAGGTAGCCTCAGTCAAAGGCAGCTGAGCAACAGCCCGAGTTCAACCACGGCGGGAGCAGCAGCTCTCGCCTTTGTTTTTTTTCTTCAAAATTTCACGCACGCAAATTAGTGCTGTGTTAGATTGTGGAAAATTTACCATTCCACACGGTGGAGGATTGCGGAATTGGCCCTAAGCATGGTTCCCAAACGGGTTTTCTTTACCAAGGGCGTAGGGAAACACCGGGAACGTCTTACCTCCTTTGAGCTGGCGCTGCGTGACGCCGGCATTGCTTCGCAAAACCTGGTTCGCGTTTCGTCCATCTTCCCGCCCCAGTGCAAGTTGCTTTCCCGCACCCAGGGACTGAAGTATCTGCACCACGGCGAGGTGGTTTTTGCCGTGGTAGCGGAGAATTCTACCCGTGAGCCGCATCGGCTGCTGGCGGCAAGCATTGGCGTGGCTATTCCTGCCGACCGCAACACCTACGGCTACCTCAGTGAACACCATTCCTTTGGCGAAAAAGAAGAAGCGGCGGGCGACTATGCCGAGGAACTGGCGGCAGAGATGCTGGCCACCACCTTGAACGTGGAGTTCGACCCGGACCGCTCCTGGGACGAGAAGAAGGAGATTTACCGCATCTCCAACAAGATTGTGCGCACCGCCAACATCACCCAATCGGCGGTGGGCGATAAACGTGGCCTGTGGACCACGGTGATCGCCGCGGCCATTTTCATTATTTTCGACTGAGCGCCTTGCGGCCCGCCCCGGCCTTTTCCGGCTGCGCTTTGCCTGCTTGCTTGTCCAGGCGCTCCAGCACCGCGCCTACAATCAGCGGCAGCCCTACCGTGGCGTCCACAAAAACCTCTCCGAACCTGCCGCCTTCGGCCGGGGGCACGAACTTGCCCCAGGAGACCGCTTCCGTGTAGGGGCTGCCGGAGAGCCCGCCCCAGTAGACCGGTTCGGGGCAGATGCGCAGGCCGTAGTGGTAGCGCTTAAGCGGCACATCTTCCCCGCCCCGCCGCCGCCGCAGTTCGATAAACGGCCCGAACTGCTGCGCCCAATTGCGGGGCACGCCGCCGCCAATGGTGAAGATGCCCAGCCGCTTCTGCTTCAGCAGGGTGGCGGCAAAGTGCTCCAGGTCCTCGAAGGGATCGTAACGCAGCTTAGGCTTGTTCTCGCGGGCGCGCATACGGTTATCGAGCGCAAAATCCAGGCCCAGTTCAGAATCGGTAAAGGCCGGTACGAACACCGGCACGTCCTTCTCGTAGGCGGATTTCAGAATTCCGCGCTCCTCCACGGTATCGTGCAGATGCTTGCCGATGGCCCGGTTCAGCTTCCAGGAGCAGACCACCTCCTCAGGTTTCCAGCCCTGCAGAACCTGGAAAACCACGCGCTCCACGTCGTCCAGGTTCTGCTCCGGCTCAATAGTGTCGTAGACGCGGTTGTAGCCGGCCTCGTAGAGTTCTTCATCCTTGAAATCCGGATTGACGCGAAAGTGGGCGCGACCGGTGGCCTCCACCAGGCCGTGCGCCATCAGCGCGCCGGTGGAGACGATGGCTTTCACGATGCTGCGGTCAATCAGTTCGGTGATGATCAGGCCCTGCTTAGCTACGGTCATAGCGCCGGCCAGCGTCATGACCACGAAGCAATCCTTGTCGCGGGCCATGGCTTCCAGCACGTCGGCGGCTTCGCCCAGCTGCCGGCCGGTGAAGGCGGTCTTGCTCATGGCGCGCACCATCGCGTCCACCGAGCTGGCGCTGGCAAGGTCGAGCGGCTCCAGCGGCGTGAGCCGGTCTTCCACCGGATCGTGCAGCTTGCGTTCAATGCCTTCGCCACCCATGTGATTGCCGTGCTTCACGTTCACCTCCCCGTAACCAACCGCTTTTCCGACTGTCATCCTGAGCGAGGATGCGGCACACCAATCCACATCCGAGTCGAAGGACCTTGCGTTTCGTGGCCCCTGGTGGACGCAGTGCACAGGAAACAGCAAACTATATCGTTGCTGCGTTTGCCGTCAACATGTAGTGCCGGCAGCGAGAGGTAACAAAGTTACGTCCCTGCCCGGTATTCGATGTGCGCGCCGCGCCGATGCCCAGCAGTAGAAGTGTTGCTTGCAACGTCTCGCTTCCAACGCCGGCCCATAAGATTCAAAGTCATTTCCATTGAAGGAAACGTCCCCAATAAACCTGACGTAGAGCATTCACATCTTCCCGAGGCTAGGCTACACTACGGGCTGTCGGGCGCACTCTCACCGCGCCGATGGGTCGCCGGGTCAACCAATACACCACAATCGATTGCATTACAGCAGGGAGGGAAGTATGAAGTGCGCGGTCGTGTTGTTAACCGCTCTCCTTCTTGTGGGATGTAACGCGGGGAATTTCCAGCCCACATCCCAAAACGAATCCTCAGCACTTGCATCGGCCACCAAGAAAACTCTTCCTCAGGTGACCGGAGGCTGGGAGATCATAGCAACTAGCAACCAAACAACCACTACAATTAATGAAACAAGAGTTGAAACCCAGTTCTCCGAAGCCACGAACGGCAAACTGACAGGATCACCCACGCGGGTTTTTGGAATAGTCTATCCGGGCTTTTACGATGTGGAGCTGGCCACATTTCAAGTTGGCGGCCTCTGCGCTTACGCCGCAGGCTCGGGCTACTCTGTGGCTCTCACTGGAAAGGTCCAGACTGCCAACCCTCACAGACCCAGTCGCGTGACCCTGAAGCTCGTCGAAGCCCCGGGGATCAACTTTGACTTTGAAGGCGTCCTCCAATCCGATGGAAGCATAACAGGAACCTATGGCGGAGGAGGCAGGTATTGTCCCGACTCCGGTTCGTTTATCGCGAAACCGGCGGTTTCGCTGACGGGCTCGTACTTCAATGCCAATAATGGTTGCATTACTTGCGTGAGTTCGGTTGTTTCGGAGAACACCACGGTCATTCCGCCAACGCTTAGCATGGCAGTTACCGCCACGACCTTATTGGGCGGCCAGCCCTTTCCGACCTGCACAACCACATTTAACGGCACTGTTGTAGGTAATTCAGCTCAAGTCAGCGGTATCCCACCAAACCCTGAGCCCGGGGAGTGCGGCACCAGGCCCGAGGTCACATTCGAAGGTATCTACTTTCAGAATGTCTCAGTCTTCGGGTTTACGTTTCCTGCGGCGCTGGTGTTCTATGACTCAGATGGCATAGCGGTATGGATGTTCCTGCCGATATAGCCAGGGCTGCACCTTGGGATACTTGTTGGTAGCCTGGTTGTCGCCCATCAGGCGTTAGCCGAGATGCGCGGGGCAAGGCCTGGTCGAGCAGGCGTAGCAAATTGAGGCATTCCTGGTGACGATGCCGCTCTTGGCGGTAGATGAAGGGCCTTTTTCTCGCCCAGGCAAGCGGTCAATAGACATGACAAAGCACAGTCCGAGCCGGCCCGGTTGCGTTTGTTATGCTATTGCCCATGGCGGAAAGCAGGCCGCAAAAGTTTCGTGTTGGGCTGGTACAGATGTCGTGCACGCCCGATCCCGACGAAAACCTGGAACGCGCGCTGGAACGGGTGCGCGATGCAGCTGGTCGCGGCGCCCAGGTGGTCTGCCTGCCGGAACTGTTCCGGACCCAGTATTTCTGCCAGCGCGAAGACGCCAGCCTGTTTGACCTGGCCGAGCCCATCCCTGGTCCCAGCAGCACGCGGCTCTCGCAGGTGGCGCGGCAGCAGGGCGTGGTGCTGATCGCTTCCCTGTTCGAAAGACGCGCGGCTGGCATTTACCACAACACGGCAGTGGTTTTCGACGCGGACGGCGCCATGCGCGGCATCTACCGCAAGATGCATATTCCCGACGATCCGCTTTATTACGAAAAGTTCTACTTCACGCCCGGCGACCTGGGTTACCGCGCCTTCGACACCCAGGCCGGCCGGTTTGGCACTCTGGTGTGCTGGGACCAGTGGTATCCCGAGGGCGCCCGGCTAACGGCGCTGCAGGGGGCGGAGGTGCTTTTTTATCCCACCGCCATCGGCTGGCATCCGGCGGAGAAGGAAGAGTTCGGGGCGGCCCAGCATGACGCCTGGCGCACCATCCAGCGGGCGCATGCTATCTCTAACGGCGTGTATGTGGCGGCGGTAAATCGCGTCGGCTTTGAAACCGGCAATGTTCGCGGCAAAGAAGCCCCCGGCCAGGGCCTGGAATTCTGGGGCGGCTCCTTCCTGTGCGACCCGTTCGGCACGGTAATAGGCGAGGCCTCCAGCAAAGAAGAAGAAATTCTGATTGGCGAAGTGGACCTGCGCAAACTCGAGGAGGTGCGCCGCAACTGGCCCTTTCTGCGCGATCGCCGCATTGACAGCTACGCGCCCATCACCCACCGCTTCCTGGACACGCCGCAAACGTGACCGCCCGGCCACCAAGCCTGCCTCCCGGCGCCACGCCCGCAGAACTCGGGTACCGCATGCCGGCGGAGTGGGAACCGCATGCCGCCACCTGGATCGCCTGGCCTCACAATCGCGAAGACTGGCCGGGAAAGTTTCAGCCCATTCCCTGGGTGTACGCGGAAATCGTTCGCCACCTGGCGCGGCATGAACTTGTCGAAATCATCGTCACCAACGCTGAAGCCGAGCGCAGCATCCGCAAGCTGCTGAAGTCGTCCGGGGTGGAACTGGGCACAGTAGTGCGCTTTAACCACTGGCCGACCGACCGCGTCTGGACCCGCGATTACGGCCCGATTTTTTTGCGGAAGGACTCCTCGCCGCGAAGCTGGGCGCCGCAGAACCTGCCCGGAGAGCGGCCGCTGCTGGCCACCACCTGGCGCTTCAATGCCTGGGCCAAGTATCCCAACTGGAAAAACGACGCCGCCATTGCGGCGAAAATAGCCGCTGCACAACGGGTCGCCGCGGTGCAGCCGGTGTTGGAGGTGGCGGGCCGCAAGCACCGGGTTGTGCTGGAAGGCGGCAGCATTGATGTGAATGGCTGGGGCACGCTGCTGACCACAGAAGAGTGCCTGCTCAGCCCAGTGCAGGCGCGCAATCCCCGGGTGAACCGTGAGCAACTGGAGAATGTCTTTGCCGACTATCTTGGCATCAGAAAGGTGCTGTGGCTGGGCAGCGGCATCGTGGGCGATGACACGCACGGCCACATAGATGACCTGGCTCGCTTTGTCGGGCCGGATACGGTGGTCACGGTGGTGGAACGTGACCCCACGGACGCGAACTTCGCTCCCCTGCAGGAGAACTTGCGCCGGTTGCGCTCCATGACCGACCAGGATGGCCGCCCGCTGCGCGTGGTGGAACTGCCCATGCCCGGGCCGGTCACCTTCCAGGGACGCCGGCTGCCCGCCAGCTACGCCAATTTCTACATCGCCAACGGGCTGGTGCTGGTGCCGGTGTTCAACGACCAAAATGACCGGGTGGCGCTGAACATCCTGGCCGAGGTCTTTTCCGACCGCGACGTGGTGGGCATCTATTGCGGCGACCTGATCTGGGGTTTCGGGGCGATTCACTGCATGACGCAGCAGCAACCCGCCGCGTAACTTCCTTTCACCACGGATTAACCCGGATTAACACGGATTTAGCACGGATTTTTTTCTAAATGTCATCCCGAGCGTGCGAGATGAGCGCAAGTCGAGGGACCTTGTGTTTCGTTTCGGCAGGCGAGCTGCGCTCGCCCCGACAGGCGAGGACGCCTGTCGCCACACGCCCTGTTGCGGTTCTGAGCTGCACATTATCAGGAAACTGATGCGTGCTAATCAGTGTTAATCCGTGGCGAGGAAGTTATGCGGCAACGTGGGCGGCGATCCACTCCCCCACTTCGCGGGTGCCCAGGATGCCGCCAATATCCTGAGTGGTTTTTTTCTCGCGTACGGCTTCGAGCACGGCTGCGTCAATTCTTTGCGCGGGCTGGGTGAGTCCCAGATGGGCCAGCATCATGGAGGCGGTCAGGATGGCGCCGATGGGGTTGGCAATGTTTTTGCCCGCAATCGGCGGGGCCGAGCCGTGCACCGGCTCGAACATGGAGGTGCGGCCGGGATGGATGTTGCCGCTGGCGGCCATGCCCAGCCCGCCCTGCAGGCCGGCGCCCAGGTCGGTGATGATGTCGCCGAACATGTTGTTGGTCACGATCACGTCGAACTGCCGGGGGTCGCGCACCATCTGCATGCACAGCGCGTCCACGTACATGTGTTCAGATTTCACATCCGAGTATTCCCTGGCCACTTCTTTGAACACGCGTTGCCACAGCCCATGGGCGTAGGTCATGACGTTGGCCTTGTCAGTCATCAGGAGCTTGGGCTGGCGCCCCGGGCGGGCATGTTGGCGCGCGTACTCGAACGCGTAGCGAATGATCCGTTCCACGCCTTTGCGGGTATTAACGTCCTCCTGCACCGCGATTTCCTCGGGCGTGCCCTGCTTGAATACGCCGCCCACATCCACGTAGAGGCCTTCCGTGTTCTCGCGAATGACGGTGAAGTCCACGTCCTTGGGCTCCACGCCCTTAAGTGGGCATAAGGAAGCATCCAGAAGCTTCACCGGGCGTACGTTTGCGTACAGGTCCATCTTGAAGCGCATCCCCAGCAGGATTTCCTTGGCATGAACATTGGAGGGCACGCGGGGATCGCCGAAAGCGCCCACCAGGATGGCATCGAAGTCGCGTGCCAGCATGGCGAAAGCGTCAGCAGGAACGGTGGTGCCATCTTTCAAGTAGCGGTCGGCGCTCCAGTCAAAATGCTGCATTTCGACAGGGGCGCCGGAGGCATCCAGCACCTTCACTGCCTCGGTCAGCACTTCCCTGCCGATGCCGTCTCCCGGAATGACCGCAACTCGTTTCGCTTTAGCGTTCACGGCGAAAAGTGTACATGAGCAGGTTCGATTTCGCCGCGCGGGTTGACTTGGCGCCTCCCCGGCATTTACCTTCCGCTTTCGCGGAAACCGGAGAACCCATGATTCATCGCCCTGCAGTGGTGTCCCTTCTGTTCCTCTTCGCCGTCTACACCGTTCTTGCCCAGGAGAAGACCGAGGCGCCCAAATTCGATGTGCGCGCCCACTACACCAAGTACGAGTACCGCATTCCCATGCGCGATGGCGCGCGCCTGTTCACCGCGGTGTATGTGCCCAAAGACGCCTCGAGCACGCGCCTTTACCCCTTCCTCATGGAGCGCACGCCCTACAGCATTGAGCCTTACGGGGAGGATCAATATCCCAGGCGCCTCGGTCCATCTGAGGAGTACGAGAAAGCGGGCTACATTTTTGTGCTGCAGGACGTGCGCGGGCGTTACATGTCGGAGGGCAAGTGGCGGGAGATGACGCCGCACATCGACCATCCGCAATCGAAAACAGATGTGGATGAGAGCACCGACGCCTACGACAGCATTGACTGGTTGCTCAAGCACGTAGCCTACAATAATGGCCGCGTCGGCATCTGGGGACTCTCTTACCTGGGCTTCTACACGGCAGCCAGCATCATTGACTCGCACCCCGCCATTAAGGCGGCCTCGCCGCAGGCGCCGGTCACCGACCTCTACATGAATGATGACGCCTACCACAACGGCGCCTTTATGCTGGCCGCCAACTTCGACTTCTACGCATTTTTCAAACCGCAACCTAAACCCGCCCCTCCGCCGCGGTATCCCAGCCAGGTTGACTTCGGCACCGAAGATGGCTACCAGTTCTTCCTCAATATGGGTCCGCTGGCTAATGCTGACCGCCTCTATTTCAAGGGGCACAACCCCCTCTGGAGTGACCAGGTTAACCACACGACTTACGACAATTACTGGAAGTTACGCAGCATTCCTTCTCACCTGCACAACATCCGCTGTGCGGTGCTGACCGTCGGTGGCTGGTTCGACGCCGAGGACGTGCAGGGTCCATTCAACGTTTTCCGAGCGGTCGGACAGAAGAACCCCGGCATCTACAACGGCCTGGTGATGGGACCGTGGGTCCACGGTGGCTGGATTTTCCACGCCGGCCACAGCCTGGGGCGGGTGAATTTTGACTCCGACACCTCTGCCTACTTTCATGCCAACATCGAGTTCCCATTCTTTGAGAAGCACTTGAAAGGAGACGGCCAATCCGATCTTCCCAAAGCCTATATGTTTGAGACTGGAACCAACGTGTGGCGCCAGTACAGCGCCTGGCCACCGCCCCAGGCGCAGAAGCGCACGCTTTATTTCCAGGAGGAGGGCAAGCTTTCGTTCAATCCGCCCACCGGGAATGGCTATGACGAGTACGTCAGCGACCCCAGCCGCCCTGTGCCCTTCATTGACTACACCGCGCTGGGCGCGCCCCAGGAGTACATGGTTTCCGACCAGCGCTTCGCCTCGCGCCGGCCGGACGTGCTGGTGTACCAGACCGACCCGCTGGAGGAGGACGTCACTCTGGCCGGGCGGGTCTCGCCCAAGCTGCACGTTTCCACCTCCGGCACCGACTCTGACTGGGTGGTCAAGCTGATTGACGTATACCCGCCCGACTACCCGGAGCCGGAGGAAGAGAAGAAGCGGCCCGCCGATGTGCCACCGCCGGTGGACTCGATGAGCGGCTACCAGCAGCTGGTGCGGGGTGAGCCCATGCGGGGAAAATTCCGCCATGGATTCGAGCAGCCGGTGCCGTTCACTCCGGGCAAGGTAGAGGAAGTAAATTTCAGCATGCCGGATGTGAACCACACTTTCCGCCGCGGCCACCGCATCATGATCCAGGTGCAGAGCTCCTGGTTTCCGCTGGTGGACCGCAATCCGCAGACTTTCGTGGAAATTCCCAACGCCAAGCCGAGCGATTTCCAGAAGGCCACTGAACGGGTCCACCGCTCCGCTGGTGAGCCATCGGGAGTGGAGGTCGAGGTGCTACCGGCGAAATAAAGCGAAATACGGCCAACCTTCTCCGCCATAAAGGCGAGCTGCGCTCGCCCGGACAGCCGGGGCGGCTGTCCCCACATACTCATTCACAATGTCAGCGCCACGGAACCAAACTTCTACTCAGCCGGTACAAACTGCTGTGTGCTAACGGAAGCGGGGGTAACCCGTCCAACGGGTATCGGGCAAGGAGAGGGCGATGAAAGCGGCGAACAAGGCATGGTACTGGCTGGCGGTGGGTGTGCTGGCTCTGGGGCTGAACGGTTATTACCAGGATGGAGGCCTGCAAGGACTTCACCGCCTGGCCAACTGCGCAGAAAATCGGTTGGTAGAGGCCAGAATGAAATTCGGCCAGATGGCCCCCCTGGCCGAGGTCGCGATGGCCGGCCCTGCCCGCCTGCGCTGCGAGCGTTCAGCGCCCGCATGGGTAGTCGCGGTTAGCCCCAACATCCCGGCGCAAGCCCAGGCCAGGCTGGCCCATTTGCAGGAGCGCCTGGGAGAGATGCAGGCCGCCCGGGTTCAGGCCCGGATAGCCCGGCTGCAGCAGGTCATGGCGCGGCGCGAGTTACGGCGGGCGCAAGTGGAATGGCAGGATGGCCGAATCTCGGCGGTGAACGATGCAGGACAATTTCAGCTAAC
>DATJFA010000610.1:0-10708 GCA_035496015.1 Terriglobales bacterium
TCTCGCGGTGGCGCAGGTTCATGCCAAACACCGTGCCCGCCGTCGCTCCGATCTCAATCATGGGCAAAACTCGCTCCAGCCGATGATGCCCGGTGCGGTGCATGAAGTAGCTGGTCAGGATGGTGCCTCCCACGCTCAGCCCCCAACTGTAGGCCGCCTGCCCGCCCCAGCCGTGGGTGACGAACTGCCGCGCCCAGGGATTGCGCTCGATTCCGTTGTGGCGGTCGAGTACGCGGCGGGTGCTGAAGGCGTCCGCCGTCTGCATGGCAAAATTCACGCTGTGAATGGCGACATTTTGCGCGTCCCAGAATTTGTGTTTTTGAAACTGGCCCGGTTCGAACTGAGCCAGGAGTGGAGATGAGCACAACAGGAAAGCGACAAGCATCTGGCGCATGGTGTTCGCCGGGTAGGCGTGATTCGATGCTACGTCGCGGTGGGGTTGGCGAAGTGCACGGAGGGCGCGCACCAAAGTGCTTCGTCATGGCCGCTAGGGACAGAATCTGAAATTGGCGAAGTTGTCCAAGGCCCAGCTGAATGTTTTGCTCAAGTGGGGGTGTGCGCTACTGTGGAAGCGTGCGGCTTTCAGAGCTCTTTGTCACCCGGCTGAAGCCGGGTGCTTCCACACAGGTCCCCAACTTCGAAACTAAGTCCCCACTTGCTCTTGATGTTCCCCATTTTCGCAATTCTGCCCCGGCCTGCCGATAGCGCGTCTCGTTCCGTCGCTACAATGCCTTCGTGAGGAAAGCCGTTATTCGCCTGGCCACGCCCGAGGATATTGATGCGCTGCTAGCCTTAGAGCGGGAAGCGCCGACCGCCGCCCACTGGTCGCGAGCGCAATATGAAGCCATCTTCCAAGCGAGCGCCCCGCGGCGCCTCTGCCTGCTAGCCGAAAAGGGCCCTTCGCAGGCTTTCCTGGTGGCCCAGACTGCCGGCCCGGAGTGGGAGCTGGAAAACATTGCGGTAGCGCCTGCCGCCCGCCGCCGGGGCTTGGGAAAGCAGCTTCTGCAAGAGCTTCTGCGACTCGCCCGGCAGCAGCACGCGCTCGCCGTATTGCTCGAGGTGCGCGCCTCCAACGCCGCCGCCCGGGCCCTCTACCAGTCCTGTGGATTTATTGAGGCCGGCTTTCGACCCAGCTACTATCAAGATCCCAAGGAAGATGCCATCATCTGCAGGTATAACCTGCAATATGGCGTGTAATACTATGATTAACAATAGTTTACGCCCTTAAGCCCAAGCCTGCTTCGGCCCGCATCGGGAAGGCTTCCCGCAGCTGCACTCAACTCCACCCCGAGCTGGAAAATCGGTTGAAGCGGCACGGCCAGTGTGCTAGCGTGAGCGTAGATGATGTAGACAGGAGGCCTGGCAGGATGCTCTCTCCAAGAGACTTGCTTATGGCCAACCACGACGAATTCCGCCGGTTGGCTCAGGAACACCTTCAGTACGCGCAACGCCTCGACGCACTCACCCAAAAAAGATATTTAAGTGAAGACGAAAAGCTGGAGGAAGTCCGGCTGAAGAAGCTGAAACTGCGGCTCAAGGACCAGATGGAATTCATTGAGCGGCAGTATAGAACCGCCAACCAGGTCGCTTAATCGCCACTTTGCCTCTTGCCAGAGGCAGAAAGCGCGGGTGTGTTTGTGTATCCGCGTGAAACTTCCCGCCCAACTCATTTCGGCTAGAATGCAGGCACAACTGGGGTCACTGCCCATATAATCTTTGATATCTCATGGTGCGGGACGGCTACTACTACGGGCTTGCTCTGTTCGGGGTAGCGGCGCTGGTGGCATGGTTGACCAGCCCTCTCTGGGCTATCCCTGCCCTGGTTCTGGCCGCTTTTTTCCTGTGGTTCTTTCGCGATCC
This sequence comes from Terriglobales bacterium, assembly GCA_035496015.1. Classification (GTDB taxonomy): domain Bacteria; phylum Acidobacteriota; class Terriglobia; order Terriglobales; family Acidobacteriaceae; genus JAICWP01. Next base: position 1,861 of record DATJFA010000610.1, read on the forward strand.
GCAGCGTGTCATCCCGGCCACCGCCGGAGCCGTGGTCTCACCCGCCGACGGCAAAGTTACCGACATATCCATGGTGCAACTAGAGGACGGGCCGCGGCGCCGCATCAGCATTTTTCTCAGCGTGTTTGACGTGCACGTGAACCGCTCGCCCATTACCGGCATTATTCGCGACGTCCGCTATCAGCGCGGCCAGTTCCGCAACGCCATGGGAGCGGCCAGCGCCGAGCACAATGAGCAGAACGTTATCACCGTGGAAGGCGAAGGCCAGCGCCTGGTGTTCAAGCAGATTGCCGGCCTGCTGGCGCGCCGCATTGTGTTCACCAAAAAAATTGGCGACCGGGTGGAACGCGGCGAGCGCGTGGGCATGATTAAATTCGGCTCCCGTACCGATATCCTGCTCGATGCCGGAGCCGATGTGAAGGTGAAGGTGGGAGACCGCGTTAAGGGCGGCTCGAGCGTGCTGGCTTACGTAGGCCGCGAGCGCCCCGAGTTGCACTCCGTTCTTGCCTCCCAGGGCCAGCGACGAGGTCAAACATGAACGAACCTCCTTTCCCCATGCGCCGCAGAGAGGACGCTCCCTTCCGTGAAAAACGCCAGCGCAAGGGCGCGTACCTGATTCCTTCGCTGTTCACCACCGCCAACATCGCCGCCGGCTATTACGCTATCTCCCAGGTAATTCAGGCCAGCGTCATGGAGCCCTGGCATTTCGACAACGCCGCCAAGGCCATTGGCGTGGCCATCATCTTCGATGCGCTGGACGGCTTCTTCGCGCGCATGACCCGCACCAGCAGCGACTTCGGCCGCGAACTGGATTCCCTGGCTGACGTGATCACCTTTGGCGTGGCCCCCGCTCTGCTGGCGTGGATGTGGGGATTCCACCTTCTGCCTCCCATGGCGCACGCCGAGTTGCACAGCAAGCTGCTGCAGGCGGGAATCATTGGCAGCTTTGTATTCCTGATGGCAGGAGCCAGCCGGCTGGCGCGCTTCAACATCCAAGTCAACCCGCAGCCCTCCAATCCCGGCCGCCCGGGGAAAAAATATTTTGTCGGTATGCCCATTCCCGCGGGCGCAGGCGTGGTGGCGGCGGTGGTTCATTTTTCAGGGGGCGATCCGCTCGCCCTGTGGTGGGTGTCCCTCATCTGGCTGGCCCTGATGCTGGCCGCCGCCTTCCTTATGGTGAGCACCTGGCGCTTTTACAGCTTCAAGGACATTGACTGGCGCCGCCGCCATCCCTTCCGCCTCATCGTGGTTTTCGGGCTGCTCTTTGCCGCGATCTGGTTCTTTTCCCGGCCGGTGCTGTTTCTCATCGCCATGACCTACATGCTCTCCGGCGTGTTCTGGCGCCTGATGTACGTGCTCCACCGCCGCGGCGGCAATCCGCCCTCCCCGCCCTACCAGGAAGCCACGGAGTTGCGATGACCCAGGATTCCAGGCCCGCTTCTCCCTCACGCCCGTCGTCGCATGCCGTGGGCAGTTTCCGCGTGGCCATCGTGGGCGCCGCCACGCTAAAGGGCAAAGAACTGGCGGAGGTGCTCAGCGACCGCAACTTTCCCCGCCGTGACGTAAAGCTGCTCGACGACGATGAATCCCTGGGCCAGTTGGAAGCCGTGGGCGATGAGATGAGCTTTGTGCAGGCCATTCGCCCCGAGCACTTTGAAAATGTGGATTTCGCTTTCTTCGCCTCCGAGGAAAGCTTCACCCGCCGCCATTGGGAAATGGCGCACCAGGCGGGCTGCGCTATCGTGGACCTCTCCTTCGCCCTGGAGAACATACCCGGCGCGGTGCTGCGCTCACCCTGGGTGGAACGGCAACTGGGACGTCCTCCTTCGCCTGACCTCGAACCTGCCCCGGTAGTAGTTGCGCATCCCGCCAGCGTGGTGCTGGCTCTGCTTCTGCTGCGCGCCCAGAAGGCGGGACGGGTGAATTCCGCCACAGTTACGCTTTATGAACCGGCTTCCGAGCGGGGCCGCCGCGGCATGGACGAACTGCACGAGCAGACCGTCAACTTGCTCTCCTTTCATGAGCTGCCGCGCCAGGTTTTCGATACCCAGGTGGCCTTCAACCTGGTGTCCCGCTATGGCCAGAAAGCGCATCTGCCGCTGGAAAGCGCGGAGCGCCGTGTGCTCAGCCACTACCAGCGCCTCACCGCGGGACAGGCGCTCGTGCCGGCCTTGATGCTGGTGCAGGCTCCCATCTTCCACGGACACGCCTTTTCCATTTATTTTGAAATGGCGGAAATGGTTTCCATGGGCGACATGGCGCAGGCGCTGGCGGGCGAGCATGTCCTCGTCAGCCGCGGAACGGAGGAATCCCCCAGCACCGTCAGCGCCGCCGGCCAGGGCGACATTTTGTTGACCTGCCGCCACGATGCCAGCCATCAAAACGGCATCTGGGTGTGGGCCGCGGCCGATAACCTGCGCATCGTCGCCGGTGCGGCGGTGGAAATTGCGGAAGAAATGGCCACTGCCCGCCCGCGAGGCAAGATCCAGTGAGGCGCAGCCGGGGGACAGTGCTGGCAGCGTGCGTTTCTCTCGCGCTCGCCGGCTGCGGCTATCACGTCGCTGGAAAAGGAAATAAGCTGCCCACGGACCTGCATACCCTCGCCATCCCGGCCTTCGCCAATGGCACGCAGGCCTACCACATCGAGCAGGACTTGACCTCGGCGGTGGTCCGCGAATTCACCACCCGCACTCATTACCACGTTATCAGCCGCGATGATCAGTCCGCCGACGCCACCCTGCATGGCGCCGTGCAGTACGTTTTTGTCTTTCCTCTTACCTTCGACACGCGCACCAACCGCGTGGCCACGCTTCAGGTGCAGGTGGGGATGAAGGTCACTCTTACCAATAAGAAGGGCAAGGTGTTGTACGACAATCCCAATTACGTGTTCCGCGAGCAATACCAGGAGAGCAGCTCGCTTTCCAGCTTCTTCCAGGAAGAGTCGCCGGCCCTGCAGCGGTTGTCACGCGACTTTGCCCGAACCCTGGTGAGCGACGTTCTGGAGAGCTATTGATGCGCGCCTTCGCGCCCACCGAGCGTTTTGTCGCCGAAGTCAGCAGCCGCAAGCTGCGCCCGGCCTACGTCTTTGTGGGAGATGAGACTTTCTTCCGGCGGCGCTGCCGCGAGGCCATCCTGCAGACGCTGGTGCCTGCCGACCTGCGCGACTTTGCTCTCTACGAGTTTGATCTGGGGGAAACCGCGCTGGGCGAAATCCTCGATCGCGCTCGTACTCCTTCGCTGATGGCACCCTTCCAGGTGTTCTTTATCCGGGGAGTGAAGAACCTCTACGGGCGCGGCTCGCACCAGGCCGAATTTGAGGCCATCGAAGCCTACGTCAAAAACCCGAATCCTGACGCGCTGCTGGTTTTTGTGGCCGACCACATCAGCATCCCAGCCGATGTCCGCCGCATGGAGCTGACGGACAAGGAACGCTACGAAAAGATTCGCGAAACGCTGGGCGAGTGCTGCGGCGTCGTGGAACTGGCGCGGGTGGAGGAAAACGAAGCCGTGCGCTGGCTGAGCGAGCAGGCGGCGCAACAGGGCGCGAACATTGATGCTGACGCCGCCCGCGAGATGGTGGACGCGCTCGGCGGCGACATGATGATGATTGCGGGCGAGTTGGAGAAGCTGCTGCTCTATGTAGGCCCCAAAAAGCGCATCACGCTGGGCGACGTGGAAACCATGGTGCTGGCCGCCAAACAGCGCTCGCTCTACGAACTCACCGACGCCATCTCCGCCAGGGACCGGGTGCGCGCCCTGCAGGTGCTCGATGCCATTCTCTCCACCGGGGAAGGCGAAGAAGCCGCTATCGGCCACCTTTACATGCTCTCCAAAACCTTCCGCCAGATGCTCGTTATTGTGGAGCGCAACGTGCGTGATACGCGCATGCTGTGGGCGGCGCTATGGCAGGGCTTCCGCGTGCCCCCCTTCGCCGCCGAAGACATCATCAAGCAGGCCCGCCGCTACAAATCAAAACGCGAACTGACCCGCGCCATCCGTCTGGTGGCCCGCGCCGACCTTGCCCTGCGCTCCAATCCCCCCGGCAAACGCCTGGTTTTGGAGAAGCTGGTTCTCGACCTCACTTCCGAAGCCCAACCCACCGCGCCCGCCTGGCAGCAGCACGAACTGCCGGTGTGAAACACATTGCCGTGGGTCGTGGATCGCTGGCAGTCGCTCATCCGCGTCGAGTGCCTGCAGCTGTCATCCTGGGCGAGGACGCGGCACATCAATCCGCGTCCGGAGTCGAAGGACCTTGTGTTTCTCTTTTCAGTTGTGGTGCGGGCGCCCTCGTCGGCGTCGGGTGAGCTTTCCTTTACTGTTTGAGACGTTGCGAGCAACGTCTCTACTGCTGAGCATCTCAGCTCACAATACCTGTAGAAACGTAACTGGTTACGTCTCGCTCACCGCGCAAACTTCAGCCCGCTGAGTTGTCGCGCACTCTCCAGGTCCACGCCCTTGCCCATCACCAGCACGTGAAAGCTCTCGCCCATGCCTGCGGGCGTGACCAGGTGCTTGAGCTGCAGCGCGACTTTCGCCTGTTCCTGCGGCAGGCGCGCTTCTTCAAACGCATCTGCAAACTGATTGACCTCCCCGATGCCCATCAAAAACTGCGCCTGTGTGAGCAGCGCCAGCGGCTCCAGTCCGCCCGCCTTGCACGCCTCCTGCAAGGCGGTGAAATTCACGTGCGCGGTAATGTCCTGTTCCCCAGGCGCCTCGTACGGGCTGGCGCTCACGCTATGGCGGCGAAAAGCGGTCACCGTGCCCCGGTGGCGGCCGGCCAACTGTTCCTCGCGCGTGTAGCCGTAATCAATTACGACCACGAACCCGCGCTGCAGCCGTTGGGCGATGTTTCCCATATAGCGCTGCGCCCTCAGCGTCGCCTCCACGCGCTCGCCGGGTTCGGGATGGACGCTGTATCGGTCCAGGTACTGCAGCGCTTCTGCCGAGGGTGGCACAAAGGTTTCGACGAAGCGTCCCTGCTCACAGCCGATGCCTAGTTCGCCGCGGTGCGAAATAACCTCTACCGGCAAGGCGTCGAAGAATTCATTGGCGAAGACGATCGCCGGTTCTGCCACCTGGGCGGGCAGTTCGTTGCGGATTTCGGCTTTGCCAGTTGCAATCCGCCGCTGCAGCGTTTCTCCCAGCCGGGCCCGCAGCGCAGGGGAAGCCTCAACCAGCACATATCGGGCGGCAGCGAAGAATTCGGAAAACTTCTTCTCCGCCCAGTCCAGCACATCCTGGGCAAAGAGCCCGCGCCCGGGACCCAGTTCCACTATTTTCAGCGCTGCCGGCGAGCCCAGCGCCCGCCACATTTCGTCGAACTGTCGCGCCAGCAGCCGGCCAAACACTGCATGCACATCGCTGGAGGTGTAAAAATCGCCGGCCTTGCCGAATTGCTCGGCATGCGCCGCGTAGTAACCCAGGTCCGCGTCATAGAGACACATCTCCATGTAGCGGGAGAAGGGAATCGGGCCGCAACGGCGAATTTCCTCTTCGATTTTCTGCCGCAGGCTCACAACCCTTCGCGCTGCCGCTGGGCGCGGTCCTGGGGCGTGCGGGTGAACATCTCAATGATGTAGTCGTGCAGGCAGGCGTAAAGCTGGCGCTGAAAGCTCCACTCAAATTGGGGGTGGTCCAGGTCGCGCGGATGCAGGTCGAAATAGTAAGTGTGCACGGGCACCGGCGGATTCTTGAAGTTGATGATGACTTCCACCGCTTCGCCTTTGGCGCGCGCGTCGAAGTTTACCAGCGGATGCTCGTAAAGTCGCAGCTGCTCCAGCACGCGCTCCAGGCGGGAATTGGCGTAATCGGGCACGGAAAGAGGATACAAGGTTTCAAAGTTTCAAGGTTTCACAGGTTTCAAAGTTTCAAGGTTTCACAGGTTTCCGTTTCAAGGTTGTAAAGTTTCAAGTTCCCTTCGCAAGCGGCAGTACCACCACCTTCGATTCTGTCATCCCGAGCGAGCCTGAGCCGAGCGTCAGCGAAGCGAAGGCGAGTCGAGGGACCTTGTGTTTTGTTTCCCTCGGCGTCCTCTGCTTTGAAGGGTTTGCTGAATCCTGACTCCTGACTACTGGGTTTTGGCAAATATTTCTGCGTCTGACCGCCGGATGTAATTAGCTTCCAGATCCGCCGGAGCCACGTTTTCACCCGCCAGCAGTTTCTTCAAGCCAATCCGCGCCAGGGCGTCGCTGCGCGGGTGTTCGACCGCCAGCGCTTGCAGTCCGTGCTTCTGTGCCCATTCCAGGATCAGCTTGTCAGGCGTGACCACAACCGCGAGCTTGCCTCGCGCCAGGGCCACAAATTCTTCTTCATTCAGCAGACTCTCGCGCTCCAGCCTCGCGCTTCCGCCCGCAACCTCGTACTCGCCGGCGTAGACCTCATTCCGTCCGGCATCCAGCGCCGCTACCACGCTGCTCTCAACATTTCCTGCAACCGCTAACAGCTCGAGCAGCGATACGGCCGCAATCGGCTTGTGCAGAACTTCCGCCAGGCCCTTGATCGCCGCCAACCCCACGCGCAAGCCAGTAAAGGAACCGGGGCCGGAAGCGACGACAAATCCGTCTAGATTGTGCTTGGAAAAACCGCGCCGCGAAAGCAGGTCCGCGATCTGCGGCACCAGTTGCGCGGAGAAAGTGCCGCCGGCCAGGGGGACCACTTCCAAAGCCTCAAAGCTGCGCTCATCGCCGCGGGCCAGCGCAATGCTGCCTTGCTTGCCGGATGTGTCCGCCGCCAGCAGCAGCATGGTTAAACGCCCTGCGGCGGGTCCTCGCAGAGTTCGAGCAATACGCCGCCGGTGCTGGAGGGATGAACAAACACGTACAGATGGCCGCCGGCGCCTACCTTGATGTCTTCGGAAATCAGCCGCGTGCCGCTCTTCTTGAGCCGCTCGACGGTGGCGGCCAGATCGGTCACGCGCAGCGCAACATGGTGCAGCCCCTCGCCGCGCTTGGCGATGAAGCGGGCGATGGCCGACTCCGGCGAAGTCGCCTCCAGCAGTTCGATGCGGCTTTCCCCCACCGGCACCATGGCCAACCGCACCTGCTCGCCCTCCACCGTCTCCTCGCCCACTACGGACAGGCCCAGGTTTTCGTAGAAGGTGCGGGCCGCGGCCAGCGATTTGACGGCGACTCCCAGGTGGTCAATGTCGAACATCGTTTTTCCCCAGGCTGGCGACAATCTCCTCCACTAGAGAATACGGGTCGCGCTTGTGCTCGGCAACTTCAGCGGCGAAGCGCGTGATCTCTGCCTCGCCCAGCTGCTCGCGCACCACGCGCCGCAGCAGAGCATCGCGCAGCATCTCCAGCAGGCGGTCGTGCCAGTGGCGCGCGCGCTTTTCGAGCAGCAGACTGTTCTTGGCCAGGTAGGTTTCGTAGTCCGCGATAGTCTTCGCCAGCTCGGCCGTGCCGGTTCCCTCCGTGGCTACGGTCTTGATGATGGGAGGGCTCCAGTTGTCCCGGCGCGCGGCCAGGGACTGCATGGCGCGGATCTCGCGCTCCACACGTTCGGCGCCTTCGCGGTCGCTCTTGTTGATGACAAAGATGTCGGCGATTTCCATGATGCCGGCCTTGATGGTCTGCACGTCGTCGCCCATGCCGGGAACAAGAATTACCACGGTGACATCGGCCAGGCGCACAATATCCACTTCGTCCTGGCCCACGCCCACCGTTTCGATGAGCACCAGGTCGCGCCCGGAAGCATCAAGGACTGTCGCCACGTCGGCGGTGGTGCCGGCCAGGCCGCCCAGCGACCCGCGTGTGGCCATGCTGCGGATGTAGATGCCGGGGTCGGCATGATGCGCCTGCATGCGGATGCGGTCGCCCAGAATGGCGCCGCCGCTGAACGGGCTGGTGGGGTCCACGGCGATGATGCCGACCGTGCGCTGCTGCTTGCGGTACTCGCGTGCCAACTGGTCCACCAGCGTGCTCTTGCCGGCGCCGGGCGCGCCGGTCAGACCGATAATGCGGGCATGCCCGCTGTGGGGAAACAGCGCGCGCAGCAGTTGGGCGGACTGAGGCGTGCGGTTTTCGACCGCGGTAATCACCCGCGCCAGGGCCCGCGGATCGCCGCCGCGGGTGCGGTCAACAAGGGATTGGATTTCGGTGGACAAAGGATGTTGCCGACAGCTGACGGTGAAATCAAAGTCAAAACCAAACCATAACCGCCGGGCACGCCGAGTACGCAGAGAAATTATTCTGAAACATAAAGGTCAGGAATTTGCTTCTCCTCAGTGTCCTTTGCGTCTTCTGCGGTTGTGGTTTGCTGACTCCTGAAAACTGACTCCTGACTACTAGTCTTTAAGTATTTGCCGCGCGATCACCATGCGCTGTATCTCGCTGGTGCCTTCGCCGATGGTGCACAGCTTCACATCGCGATAAAACTTCTCCGCCGGATAGTCCTTGATGAACCCGTAACCGCCGTGAATCTGCACGCCCTCGTTGGCGCATTTCACCGCTACCTCGCTGGCGTAGAGCTTAGCCATCGAGGACTCCAGTGTGGTTTTCAGGCCCGCATCTTTCATGGAAGCGGCGCGCAGGGTGAGCAGGCGGGCAGCGTCAATTTCCGTAGCCATGTCGGCCAGCTTCCACTGGATGGCCTGGAAATCGCTGATGGCGCGCCCAAACTGTTTGCGCTGCTTGGAATAATTGAGGGCCGCCTCGTAGGCGCCCTGGGCCATGCCCAGCGACAGGGCCGCAATCGAGATGCGCCCCCCGTCCAGCACGCGCATGGCGTCAATAAAACCGTTCCCCTCGGCGCCTACAAGGTTCTCCGCCGGAATAAGGCAGTCTTCAAAAATCAGTTCCGCGGTGTCGCTGGCCCGCAGTCCCAGCTTGTTTTCTTTCTTGCCGGG
>DATJFA010000611.1:0-3031 GCA_035496015.1 Terriglobales bacterium
TCCCAGTCCTCAGCCGCGTCCACCGGCATTTCGTCCTGGATGTCGAATTCGGTAGGCTCGTTGGCGTCGCTGCCCTCGTACACATCGGGGTCAATCAGCGACATGGAGACTTCCGCCATGCCCGTGGGCTTGCGGTCGCGAGTGCCGGCAAAGATCACGTCTTCCATGCGCGAGCCGCGCAGGGTCTTGGCCGATTGCTCACCCAGCACCCAGGAGATGGCGTCCGCGATGTTCGATTTGCCGCAGCCGTTCGGACCGATGATGGCGGCTACGCCGTCGCCGTTGAACTTCAGTTCGGTGCGGTCGCAGAAGGACTTGAAACCCAGAATTTGCAGCTTTTTAAGTTTGAGCAACTTCCACTCCTTGCGCTATCTGCGGGCATGGCTGGCCAGGTGGCCGTGCTCTTTGGCTGGTAACTGACAAGGTTCCGGGGCATTCCGCTCACCTCTACGAGATGCCCCCGAAACACAGATTGTCGCTACTGTACCCGCCAAAGTTCACCAGGGTCAAGAAAGAAAACACCATTAGTTGGGTGCCCTTCTTTTGGTGCCCTGCAACTTGGATATGCCATGCAATCAGGGAACGCTAAATGGGTGAGGAAGTTAGGTCGGGGAATCGCGAGAGCCGCTTTAGGTTAACGCAAGCCGGCAGGCGGAGCAACGAAAATGGTGCAAGGGCAGGTTTCAAGGTGTCGCAGGTTTCAAGGTTTCGAGATCAGGCGGGGAAACTTTGAAACCTTGCAACTTTGAAACCCGATTTAGCCTTAGAGTTTTGCGCTCAATTCCTGCAAGGATTCCACCCGTGGCAAGCCGCTTTCCCGGTACGTCCCGGAAACATCGAACAGCATGGCCTGCATGCCGGCGTGGGTGGCTCCGACGTAATCCACGGAGTAGACGTCGCCCACGTAGAGGCTGCTCTCGGGCTGGGCCGCCAGCTGCTGGAGCGCCGCGTGGAAAATGGCGGGATGGGGCTTCTCATGGCCCACGTGGCCGGAATCGGTGTAGCCCAAAAAACATTCGCCCAGGCCGCAGCGGCGCAGAAGCTTCTCCATGCCGCCATCGGAGTTGGAGATCACGCCCAGGCGGTATTTACGCCCCAACTTCAGCAGATTCTCCCGAGTGCCCGACCGCACCACATCCCAGTTGCCCGAAGTACGGCTGGCGGTCACCAGCGATTCCTGCAGCTTGCCATCTTCGATGCCCAGAGATTTCAGCAGGAAAGAGTAGTAGGTGTCCCAGTACTGCCGGTCGGTGTAGCGGCCGGGAGCCGTATTAGCTTCATCCAGCCCGGTTTTAGCCTGCCGCTCGGCAGCATGTAATTGCTCCGGCTTGGGCCGGATACCGCGGGCGTGCAGCGCCGCCAGCGTCCGCTCCAGGTTGGCGAACACCAGAGTATTGCCGGCGTCGAAGAAGATGGTGGTCAGCATGGAAGTGTTTGACCATTGCTGATTGTAGATTGACGATTGCCTCGCAAGCGTTCTGCCAGTCGTCAATCGAAAATCGTCAATCTACAATTTGCTTAGAAAGTCCACAATCTCCGGCTCATTCCAATCCACCGCTCCGATGAACTTGCGGCGCAAAATGCCGCGCCGGTCAATGATGTACGTCTCCGGAAACTTGAAGGTGCCGTAGAGCGTGTTGGCCTTCTGGTCGGGATCGCGCAGGGTCAGAAAGTCCACGTTGTGGTCCTTCAGAAACTGCTGGTAGGCGTTGCCATCCACGTCCACGCTGATGCCCACCACCTCGACGCCGCGGTCCTTAAACTTGTTCTGCAAGTGCTCCAGCGAAGGCAGTTCCTGCACGCAGGGCGCGCACCACGTAGCCCAGAAATTCAGCACCACCACTTTTTCGCGCAGATTGTGCAGAGTGACGGCTTTAGCGCCGTCCTGAACGGTGAAATCGGGCGCCGGATTGCCGATGCGAGGCGGATGCGAGCCGCGATAGCAGGCTGCCAGGGCCAAGGTCAGGGCCAGGAGAAGGGGCCATGAAATCCGCTGCACGCAGCTATAATAACTGATTCGGCCTATGGTGTCAGAGTCGGAAGGACATGTCGGCCGCGGCACCGCTCCTGCCGTTTCGGTGATCGTGCCCGCGCGCAACGAGGAAGTTTCGCTGGGCGCCTGCCTGCAGTCCCTCGTAGATCAGCGAGGGGTGGATTACGAAATCATCGTGGTGGATGACGGCTCTACCGACCGCACGCGCCAGATTGCGCAGTCGTTCCCCGGGGTGCATGTGATTGACGCCGCGCCGCTCCCGCCCGGCGCCACCGGCAAATGCAATGCATTAGCCTGTGGCGCGCGCCAAGCGCGTGGCCAGTGGCTCCTGTTCACCGATGCGGATACCGTTCATCTTCGTGGCTCTCTGGCCGCCAGCCTTCAGGAAGCACAGCAGCACCAGGCCGCGCTGCTTTCTTATTCGCCTCAGCAGGAGGTGCATGGTTTTTGGGAGAAGGCGGTCATGCCCGTGGTGTTTGCGGAACTGACCCGCACCTACCGCACCGAGGATGTCAACGATGCTGCCTCGCCGGCCGCGGCGGCCAACGGCCAGTATCTGCTGATCGCACGCGACGCGTACGACGCGGTGGGTGGCCATGCCGTCATCCGCACTCTGCTGGAGGATGTTGAGCTGGCCCGGGCCGTCAAGCGCTCCGGCCGGCGCATCCGCTTCCGCTATGGCGGCGATCGGGTGCGCGCCCGCATGTACCGCAACTTTGCTCAGCTGCGCGAAGGCTGGACCAAAAACCTGGCGCTGCTGTTTGACTCGCCGCTGCGGCTGGCGATCCTTCGCGGAGCAGAGTTCGTGGTCATTGCCGGCGGCGCTTTGGTGGCCGTCATCGCGGCAGTTCGCAGCCAGCCCGCGGTCGCAGCGGCAGCGGGGGCGGTTGCCGCTGCCGCCTGGTTGCTCTTCCTGCGCCGCATCCGCCGTGCCCACTTCGCATGGGACGCCAACCTGCGGGCCCTGCTGGGGTTGCCGGTTTTCGTGTCACTTTTGCGGAGTTCGGCACTCTCTCATAAGCACGGTTCGGTAACATG
>DATJFA010000612.1:0-5445 GCA_035496015.1 Terriglobales bacterium
CCGGGTTTCAACCCGAAAATACGGTACTGGCCGCGATCGTCGGTGCGGGCAGAACCTGCGGGCATTAACTGGTCCTGCTGGCGGGATCCGTAGCTCTCCTCTTCTTCTTGTTCCTCCTCCGTGGGGCGGCGCAGGGCCAAGACGAGGATGTCGGCCATGGGTTCCTCATCTTCATCGGTCACGCGACCGGTGACCACCGCCGCCAGAACAAGGCGAAACAGGATGTCGCTCACCTGCTGCCGGGGTTGCAGGCCGAGCAGGGCGCCGCTCTGCGTGTCCGAGGAGCGGTACTGCTGGCTGACATAGCCGGTACGCTCTGCGAAGAGCCGGTAACGCCCCGGAGCCACATTTTTCAAACTAAAAACGCCGCTGGCATCTGTGGTGACGCCGTAAGTCCTGGACTCGCGCCGCCCGCCGTTCTCGGCCGCCAGCATCACATGAACCGACTTCAGCGGAGTACCTTCCGCGGCGGTCACCACTCGCCCGGCTACGGTGCACAGGTTTTGTGTGGACTGATTTGGCTGGGGCGCGGCGGACTGCGCGGCCAGCGTGATAGCCGCTGTGATTATGGCCGCCAGCACAAGCGCATATCGCATCGGTACCCCCCACCGGTGAGCGGGTGGCGAGCGTGAGCGCCGCTATCATATATCGAATTCGGCCAGGATTGAGGGGCGAATCTCCAGAAGCGCAAAGGCCTGCTCTTCCTGCTTTGTTATGCTACCCGCGTGGCCCGTTCGTTCCTTATTGACACCGACACTGCTTCCGACGATGCCGTAGCCATCATCATGGCGCTGCGCGCTCCCGAGGTGCGCGTGGTTGCCATCACCACGGTGGCGGGCAACGTCCCGGTCGAGCAATCCACCCGCAATGCGCTGTACACGGTGGAACTGTGCGGCGCTCGTGTTCCGGTCTATATGGGCGCAGACAAGCCGCTGCTTCGGCCTTATCAGAATGCCACCTGGTTTCACGGCTGCGATGGCCTGGGAGAACACAACTATCCGGCTCCCCGCCAGGCGGCTGAAAAGCTGCATGCCGCCGACGCCATTATTGCGGCGGCCGAGAGCAATCCCGGACTGACACTGGTCACGCTAGCGCCGCTCACCAATGTGGCGCTCGCCCTGGCCAAGCGGCCGGACATCGCAGCCAAAATCGGCCGCTGCGTGGTCATGGGTGGAGCGCCCTGCTGTGAAGGCAACGTAACCCCCGCCGCCGAGTACAACATCTGGGTGGACCCCGAGGCGGCGCGCATTGTCTTTCGCAGCGGGCTGCCCATCGAACTGATTGGCTGGCAGCTCTCCCGCGGAGAAGCGGTGGTGAACCAAAGCGAGATTGCGCGCCTGCAAGCATGCGATAGCGAAGTGGCCCGCTTCGCCTGCGAGTGCAACAGCCACGCGCGGCGGGCTTACAAGATACAAACAGGAGAAGACGGCATCTCGCTGCCTGACCCGGTGGCCATGTGCGTTGCCCTTGACCCGAGCGTGGGCACCGAATGGAGCACGCACTATGTGGAGATCGAAACCCACAGCGATCTGACGCGCGGGATGACAGTAGTCGACCGCCTGAACGTGGCTGAGGATGAGCGCAATCAGGCGTTGTGGTCTCCCGTGCTGCAGGGAAAGCACAAGGCCAGGGTGTGCTGGGCGATTGATATCCGGCGATGGAAACAAGCTCTGTTTGAAGCCCTGCAGTAGATTCGGCGCCACCGCGGCACGAGCAGCTTGCAAATTTCACAGCCTCTCCCCACAAAACTCCTCTCACCATTTATCATCATTGTTTGCCATGAGCATGAAGCAGACTGCCGAGTGGGCCCTCAACCTCACCGACCAGCACGGCGTCACCTACTCCGACGTGCGCATCGTGGACGAGCGCAACCGCGCCCTGGCCACCAAGAACGGCCGCGTGGGGCATGCCTCCGACTCCTCTTCCCTGGGCATCGGCATTCGCGTGCTGGCCGACGGAGCCTGGGGCTTTGCCGCCACCGAGGACCTGACTCGCATTGCGGTGGAGATGACCGCCGCCAAAGCGGTGGAGATTGCCCGCGCCTCCGCCCGCGTCAAGCAGGAAAACGTCCGCCTGGCCCCAGAGAAGCCCTTCACCGACGAGTGGACCACGCCCTACAAGACCGACCCGTTCTCCACCTCGGTGGAGCAGAACATTGACCTGCTGCTGCGCGTGGATAAAGAGTTGCGCGGCGTGCGGGGCATCACGCTGGCGGAAACCAACATGAATTTCCGCCGTTACGACCAGTGGTTCTACTCCTCTGAAGGCTCCAACATCCACGAAGTCAAGGTCACCACCGGGGCCGGATATGCCGCCTACGCCTTCGCGGGCACGGAAATTCATAAGCGCTCTTATCCCAACTCCTTCGGCGGCCAGTACCAGAACAAAGGCTACGAGCTGATTGAGGAGCTGAAGCTGGTGGAGAACGCGCGCCGCATCGCGGAAGAGTGCGTGGCCCTGCACAAGGCTGACCAATGCCCTGAGGGCAACTTCACCATCGTGCTGGACTCGTCCCAGCTTGGCCTGCAAATTCACGAATCCGTCGGCCATCCCATTGAGCTCGACCGCGTGCTGGGCATGGAAGCCAACTTTGCCGGCATGTCGTTCCTGACTCTCGAGAAGCTGCGCACCCTGCGCTACGGCAGCGACCTGGTGAACGTGGTGGCCGACGCCACCCGCAATCACGGCCCGGGCTTGGGCACCTTCGCCTACGATGATGAAGGCGTGCCCGCGCAATGCACTCCCATCATCACCAACGGCCTGTTTACCGGCTACCTGTCATCGCGCGAGACGGCGCACGCGATCGGCTCGAGCCGCTCCGGCGGCACCATGCGCGCCGAGGGCTGGAACCGCATTCCCATTATCCGCATGACCAACATCAGCATCCTCCCAGGCGAGAAGCCGCTCACCTTCGAGCAGCTCATCGCTGACACCGATAAAGGCATCTTCATGCAGACCAACCGCTCCTGGTCCATTGACGACAAGCGCTACAACTTCCAGTTCGGCACCGAGATTGGCTGGGAGATCAAGGGCGGCAAGCTGGGGCGCATGCTGAAGAATCCATCTTATTCCGGAATCACAACAGAGTTCTGGAATTCCATGGATGCCATCTGCTCCCGCGACCAGTGGACGCTGTGGGGCACGCCGAACTGCGGCAAGGGCCAGCCCATGCAGACCATGGGCACGGGGCACGGGGCGTCGCCGGCCAGGTTCAGAAACGTGAAAGTGGGGAGCGCGTACAAGGGGACGTAGGAGTGGTCACTGACTGCTGAGTGCTGAGTGCTGAATGCTAACCAAAGACAAATCCGCCGAGATTTTCTCCCGTCTGCAGAAGTTCTCCACTGCCGACGAAGTAGAAGCCCTCATCGCCGGCGGGCAAAGCGCCCTCACCCGCTTCGCCAACAACACTATCCACCAGAACGTGGCGGAGGAGAACTACGTAGTTTCCGTGCGCACCGTTTTTGACGGACGCACCGCGCGCGCCACCACCAACAAATTCGACGACGAGAGCCTGAAGCACGCGGCGCTCGCCTCCGAGGCGCTGGCCAAAGTGCAGGAACCGGACCCCGACCTGCTGCCCGCTCCCGGCCCAGAAGATTATGACGGCGCCACCCAGGTGGGCCGCGCTTTCTACGAAACCTCTTCGCTCACGCCCGGGCAGCGCGCCCAGGCGGTGGAAAAAATTGTCGGTGTTGCAAAAAAGCAGAAGCTCACCGCTGCCGGCATTTTCTCTAATTCTGAATCGGTGGAGGCGGTGCTTAATTCTCGCGGCCTGGCCGCTTACCACACGCAGACTTCGTCGGAAATTTCCGTCACCATGCTGGGCGGCGATTCCTCCGGTTGGCAGAAGTTCAATTCTCCCGACGTGCGCAACCTGAATCCGGTGGCGCTGGCAGAGACGGCCGCCAAGAAAGCGATGCTTTCGGCCAAACCTCGCGAACTGCCGACGGGAAAATACACGGTTATCCTCGAACCAGCCGCGGTGCTCGACCTGGTCGGATTCATGTTCTGGGATTTCGGCGGCATGGCCATCCTCGACCAGCGCTCGTTCCTCAATAACCGGGTGGGCACGCAGGTTTTCGGGGCCAACATCACCGTCTGGGACGATGTTTCCCACCCCATGCAGTCGGGAGCGCCCTTCGACGGCGAAGGCGTTCGCCGTCAGCGCGTGCAGTTGGTGGAGAAGGGCGTGGTCAAGCGCCTGGTATATGCGCGCTCCACTGCCAAGAAGATGCAGGAATCGGAACACGCCGCCAAAGTGGGACCCGTCGAGCCCACCGGGCACGGTTTTCCCCTGCCCAATGAAATTGGCGAGGCGCCCATCAACATCGTTTTCGAAGGGCCGCCGCAGGGCAGCGCCAAGGGCGTGGACCAGATGATTGCCTCCACCGAGAAAGGGGTTCTCGTCACTCGCCTGTGGTATATCCGCGAGGTTGACCCCTACGAGAAGATTCTGACCGGCATGACTCGCGATGGCACCTTCTACATTGAGGACGGCGAACTGAAGAACGGCATCCGCAACTTCCGCTTCAACGAGAGCCTGCTGCACATGCTCTCCAACGTGGAGGAGATGGGCACGCCGGTGCGCGCCAGCGGCGAGGAATCCTTCGATATGGTGGTGCCGGCCATGAAGGTGCGCGACTTCAACTTCACCGAAGTGACGAAGTTCTAGGACCAGCCATTGGCATTTGGCAATTAGCACTTAGCCCGAAAAGCAGCCATTAGCAATTAGCCGTTAGCACTTAGCCCGTGGGCCGTCGGGTACGAACCGGCAGGTCCGGATATCCGTCACGAGAACCCGAGCCGCCGTCCTCGAAGCTGTTCATTCCTGGCGCCAATTGGGAAGGGCCAAATGCCAAGTGCCAAATGCTAATTGCTGCTTTTTCAGGCAAATCCCTCCCCACTCCCCGCATCGTTTAAATAGCGCCCGTTGGCGCGGGTTCCCCGCGGGGAGGAACGATGAAGATTTTTTTTGTGGGATTGGCCTTGGGATTCGGCATCGGCTTTCTGCTTCTGCCAAAGAGCGGCAATGAACATGAGGAGTTACAGCGGGAAAAAACCCGCGAGTTGCAGCGCAACCTCCCCCAACACACGGAGCGCGCCCTGCAGAGTGCTGCTATTCAGGAGCGCGACCGTTTCAGCCTCCCTCGGCGGCCGGAGTACGAGAGCCGCGGCGGAGCCATCCGCACAGGCATCCACCCGATAGCCGTCCTCAATATGGCAACAGAGAAGGAATTGGTTGCCGCCGGGGTTGATCCCGCCCAGGCGTCAAAAATCATCTCCCACCGCCCCTATACCTCTCTTCAGGACGCGATGGACCGTGGCCTGCTCTCTCTCGGTGCCCTGGCCGAGATTCAGAAGGGCGCTGCCGCCCACGAACTGGTACCCCTTCAACCGCTGGCCTGACACTCGCGGACGGCGGGAATCAGAAAGGTACTAGCCCAT
>DATJFA010000613.1:0-4813 GCA_035496015.1 Terriglobales bacterium
GGGAGGCAATCTCCGGAACCACGTTGCCCAGGCCTTTGCAGTATTGGGTGGTCACCAGAGTGGGAAGACGCAGGATGTTGGCGAGGCGGATCAGGAGCTGCGAGTTGCGGACAAGGCGTTCCCGCTCGAAGATGGGCGGCAGAAGCTTTTCCTGGATGTCCACTACGACCAGGGCGCATTGCTCAGCGACCAGAGGCCAGCGGGCAGAATCGGATATGGCGGCAGGCGCTTCGAAAATGGTGGACATAATTGCTCCTCAGGCAGCGTCTTCTCTCGTGGGCCAACTGCGCATTCGACACATTTTATCTCCTGGAGCCGGGCGGCGATGCCGCTGTTCAGCAGCTACTCGGAGCAGCAGGCCGGGCGCGGGTTTCCGAGCAGAGCTGGCCAGTGTACCCGGCACATACATCCTGCCATTAGCGGTGGCTATCTAAACAGGTCGAGCAAATTTGAGAGTGCGGGCAAGGTAGTTTGCCATATGCGGCTGGGGAGAAAATTGTTCTTTCCAAAACCAGGGCCCGTAACTGGGCCCAGCCAAACACATAGCCGCTGATTTCCCTTTTTGTTTCCCTGGCGGGAGGGTGGCTCTGAGTTAACGGATCAGCTGATCCTGCAGAAGCCCTGTCAACAGGCAGACTACACCCTGAAAGGAGATGGGCCGGTGTTTGAAGACAGCCTTATCGAATCCAACAACAGGATTAAGACTAACCGTGGGAAGGCCACGGCACTGTCGTTCATCATCCAGATTGCCATCGTAAGTTTCCTGGTGCTGATCCCCTTAATTTTCGTCGAGGCGTTGCCAGCCAAACAACTTGTAACGGCGTTGGCGGCCCCTCCGCCACCACCCCCTCCACCTCCCCCAGCGGCGGCTCCGGCGGCGGCACATGCCCAGCCGGTCGTAAAGTCACAACTGGACCCCAATGAGCTGCACACGCCGAGCAGGATTCCGAAGCAGATTGTGAAGACCCAGGAGATGGCCTCGGCGGCGCCGCCCTCCAACGCTCCCCCGGCGATGGGTGGGGTGGTGGGCGGGGTGCCGGGAGGCGTGGCCGGCGGTCAGGTGGGCGGTGTGCTCGGAGGCGTGCTCAATTCGCCGGTGGCCGTGCCCAAGGTTGAGCTGAAGCGAGTGCGTGTTTCGCAGGGCGTTTCCCAAGGGTTGCTGACGCACAAGGTGGAGCCGCAGTATCCGCCGCTGGCCAAACAGGCACACGTTCAGGGTACAGTGGTGCTGCACGCCGTAATCGGCAAGGATGGCCACGTGCAGGGCCTGCAGGTAATGAGCGGGCACCCCATGTTGTCAGCGGCCGCCATCAACGCCGTGAAGCAGTGGCAGTACAAGCCCTACATGCTGAATGGGCAGCCGGTGGAAATTGATACAACCATTACCGTGAACTTCACACTGGCCGGAGCGTAAGCGCTCTGCAGAAAAAAGGGTGGCCACATGGCCACCCTTTTTTTTGCACACACGAGCTGCGGCGTGCCTTAGCATCACACCCTCTTGGAAAGCGCCTCGCGTGAGTAACCGTGCCGCCAAGCAGAAGCAGGTCCTTCGCTGCGCTCAGGATGACGACCAGAAAGCGGGGTAACAGGTCGAAACAAGCGTAACCGCGGTTCCCTGACCCTCCCGAGCTGGGAAAAAAATCGGGTGGCAACCCAGCCCAACAGCAAAGGTTCTTTAACAACGTAGGTCTCATCGCTGTCGGGGGCATTCATGCTGAAAAATCTGCTCGACCGCTGGCCGGTGGTGAAACAGATTCGCACCGGGAGCGATGGCACCGGCCAGGAGGCCTGGTCGGAGCACACGCGTAATCTGGCGCCCAAAACCCAGCAAGCCGAGGTCACGCGCTCCATCTGCCCTTATTGTGGAGTGGGTTGCGGGCAGCTGATCTTCCACAAAGATGGGAAGATGATTTCGGTGGAGGGCGACCCGGATTCCCCCATTTCACGCGGGCATCTCTGCCCCAAGGGCGCGAACACCTTTGAACTGCACACCCACCCCGACCGGCTGAGCAAGGTGCGTTATCGCGCGCCCTATTCCAGCGAATGGCAGGAACTCGACCTGGAGGAGGCCATGGACATGGTGGCCGACCGGGTCTGGGAGAGCCGCGAGCGCACCTTCGTCGAGAAAAAGGACGGCGAAGTGGTGGCGCACACCAAGGCCATTTGCCACCTGGGCGGCGCCACGCTGGACAACGAGGAGAATTACCTGATCAAAAAACTGTTCAGCGGCGGCCTGGGCATGGTGTGCATCAGCAACCAGGCCCGAATATGACATAGCTCAACGGTGCCCGGTCTGGGCACCTCTTTCGGGCGCGGCGGAGCCACCACCGCGCAGCAGGACCTGAGCAATGCGGACGCCATCCTGATCATGGGTTCCTCCATGGCAGAGAACCACCCGGTCGGCTTCCAGTGGGTGATTGAAGCCCGGGAGAGGGGAGCGAAAATCATCCATGTGGACCCGCGGTTTACGCGCACTTCCGCCATGGCGGACATCTGGGTGCCGCTGCGGGCGGGCACCGACATTCTGTTTCTGGGCGGGCTGATCAACTACGTTCTGGACAATGAGAAATACTTTCGCGAGTACGTAACGCATTACACCAATGCACCCGTCATCATCAACGACAAGTTCCAGGACACGGAAGATCTGGGCGGCATCTTTTCCGGCTTCAACGCAGAAGAGAAAGAGTATGACCCGGCGACCTGGCTTTATGCCGGCTCGGAGATTAAGGGAGCAGACACCGGGGCTACGCACGCCGCCTCCAGCGGCGGCCACGCTTTGCGGGGAACCCCGGGCGGCGGCCACGGGCACGACCGCGGCGGCGAAGTGGGCAAGGAAAGCGAACACCAGGACGATCGCACGCTGCAGAACCCGCGCTGCGTGTTTCAGTTGCTGAAGAAGCACTTTGCCCGTTACACGCCGGAGATGATCGAGCGCTACTGCGGCATTCCGCAGGACGTCTTCCTGAAAGCGGCAGAGGCGTTTGCCAATGCCTCCGGGCCGGAGAAGACGGCGGCCATCTGCTACGCGGTGGGCTGGACGCAGCACTCCAACGGGGTGCAGATCATCCGCGCGGCCGCCATTCTGCAACTTCTATTGGGGAATATCGGACGTCCTGGAGGCGGCATTCTGGCCCTGCGCGGGCACGCTTCCATTCAGGGTTCCACGGATATACCCACGCTGTACGACATTCTGCCCGGCTACCTGCCCATGCCCTACTTCGAGTCGGACTCGCACCGCTTCGAGCAGTATGTAAGCAAGCACAGCAGCAAAGTGGGGCTGTGGGCCAACTTCGACAAGTACATCATCAGCCTGCTGAAGGCCTGGTATGGCGAGGCCGCGCGCGAGGACAACAACTGGTGCTTCGACTGGCTGCCGCGGGTTACCGGCGACCATTCCCACTTCGGCTACTGGCTGGAGATGATGGACGGCAAGGTGGAAGGGCTGTTCGTGATGGGACAGAACCCGGCGGTGGGCGCGCCCAACGGCCGCCTGGAGCGCAAGGCGCTGGCCAAGCTGAAGTGGCTGGTGGTGCGCGACATGGTGGAAACCGAAACGGCGTCGTTCTGGAACGACTCGCCGGAGGTTGAACGCGGCGAACTGAGTCCAGAGAAGATCGGCACCGAGATCTTCCTCTTCCCTGCCGCCGGCCAGGGCGAGAAAGACGGAACCTTCACCAATACACAGCGCATGCTGCAGTGGCACAACAAAGCCGTGGATCCGCCGGGAGATGCGCGTAGCGAGACCTGGTTTATGTATCACCTGGGGCGGCGGCTGAAGGCCAAAGCAGCCAAGTCATCGCGGGAACGGGATGCCGCCCTGCGAGCGCTCACCTGGGATTACTCCACGCACGGCAAGCATGCTGAGCCGAACGTGGAAGAGGTGCTGGCTGAGATCAACGGGTACACCGTCGCCGACCGCAAGCTGGTGGAGAATTTCGACAGTCTGCGCAATGACGGCTCTACTGCCTGCGGCTGCTGGATCTACTCCGGAGTGATGCCGCACCCGGGTGAGAACAAAGCCAACAAGCGCGAACCCAAAGGGCTGCTCGGGCACGGTTGGGGTTTCGCCTGGCCCAAAGACACGCGCATTATTTACAACCGGGCCTCGGCGCGTCCTGACGGCAATCCCTGGAGCCAGCGCAAGAAGCTGGTGTGGTGGGATGAAGAAGAAAAGCAGTGGACAGGCAGCGACAACCCGGATTTCCCGAAGACGAAGGCGCCCACCGATCCTGGCGACATGAAGAACAAGACGGGGTTGGAGGCGCTGCCGGGTGATAAGCCATTCATCCTGCATCCTGACGGCCTGGGCTGGATTTGGGTAAGCAGCGGGTTGAAAGACGGGCCGCTGCCCACGCATTATGAGCCGCTGGAATCGCCCATCCGCAACCCACTTTATCCGGAGCACACGAGCAATCCCCCGGCCAAGAAGAAGGAGCGGGCGGAGAACCCTTATGCCTTCACGCCCGGCGATGCGCGCTTCCCTTACGTACTCACCACCTACCGCCTCACCGAGCATCACACGGCGGGCGGGATGACACGCACGCTTTCCCACCTGGCGGAGCTGCAGCCGGAGCTGTTCACCGAAGTTTCTCCGGAACTCGCGGCGGAGCTCGGCCTGGAGCATGGCGGTTTCGCCACAATCACCACCCCGCGCGGCATCATCGAGGCGCGGGTGATGGTGACTACTCGCATGCGCCCCATGTGGGTGGAAGGGCGCACGGTGCATCAGGTCGGCCTCCCCTATCACTGGGGCTACAAGGGCAAGGTGAAGGGGGACGTGGCCAATGACCTGCTGGCAATTTCCGAAGAGCCA